>DASUTR010000275.1:0-8028 GCA_036374535.1 Polyangiaceae bacterium | reverse complement strand
GCCGGCTCTTCCGCTTGGCACGCCCACGAACACGCGAGAACGAGCGCCGTGAGCCCGAGAGCGAGCTTTCTCGTCATCCGCGTTCAGTGACGGGACCGCGCGCGCCTGGATCACGAATTGCCCGGGGCCCGAAGGGATCGTAGCTTCCCCGGGCCGTGTTCGGCCTGTCGTTCTTCGAGGTCGTCGTGATCGCCATCGTCGCCCTCCTCGCGGTCGGTCCCCGACGCTTGCCGGGGATGCTGCGCGATCTCGGCAATTGGATCAAAAAGCTCCGTAAGATGACGACGGACGTGCGCGCTCAGACGGGCATCGACGACATCTTGCGCGCCGAGGGCCTGCACGGAGGTCTCAACGAGCTTCGCGGCCTGATGCGCGGTGGGGCGCCCGCGCCCGCTCCCGTTTACCGCCAGCCGGAAGATCCGTACGCCAACGTCGAGATCGAGACGTCGCGAGAGTACCCGCCCGAAGGCGCCGACGCGAAGGGCGCCATACCCGACGACCTCGTCGAGGACACGCCGTCGGGCGAGCCCTCGTCCGCGACGAAAGCCGCGCCGGTTCCATGACCGACCGCGATTCGAAGGCACCGGGACAGGAGGATCCCGACCGGCACCAGATGACCATCTGGGAGCACCTCGACGAGCTCCGCTCGCGCATCGTCAAGATGCTGATCGCGTTCCTCTTGGGAGCGATCCTCGCCTGGACCTACAAGGAAGAGCTGCTCGCGCTCCTCACCGAGCCGTTCCTCAAAGCGGGAGGCAAAGATCTCGGGTTCATGGCGCCGGCGGCGGCCTTCATGGCCTACGTGCGCCTGTCGGTCATCGCGGGCGTCGTCTTCGCCCTTCCGATCATGCTCTGGCAGATCTGGGCGTTCGTGGCGCCGGGCCTGTATTCGCGCGAAAAACGCCTCGCGATCCCGTTCGTCGTGAGCTCGTGCGGGCTCTTCGCAGCAGGCGGCTACTTCGGCTGGAAGGTCGCCTTTCCCGTAGCGTTCAAGTTCCTGCTGAGCTTCGAGGGCCCGCTCAAAAACAAGATCGAGGTGAAGGCGAACGTGATGGTACCCGAGTACCTCGAGTTCGTTCAGAACATGCTGCTCGCGTTCGGGCTCATGGCCGAGCTCCCCGTGCTCGTGTTTTTTCTCTCGGTCGCCGGACTCGTCAACCACAAGCACCTCATCAAGTTTTTCCGCTACTTCATCGTGATCGCGTTCGTCATCGCCGCCGTCGTGACGCCCCCCGATCCCTTGAGCCAGCTGCTCCTCGCCGTCCCGCTCGTGTTGCTCTACGGCGTGTCGATCGGCGTCGCTTTCGTGTTCGCCCGCAAGCCGAAGGCGGCCGAGGCCGATCGGGACGACGACGACAAGCGCGAACCTCCCTCGAAAGCCGCCGAATAGCGGCTCAATTTTCGCGCGCGTACGGCTCGCCGCGCAGGATGGTAAAGGCGCGATAAATCTGTTCGAGGAGCACGACGCGCGCGAGTCGGTGCGGCAGCGTCAAGGTCGACAAGCTGAGGCGCGAATTCGCGGCGGCGAGGAGCGCGTCGGGAATGCCCTCGGCCCCGCCGATGACGAACGCCACGTCACCCTTGCCGCGGCGCCCCCAACCTTCGAGCTTCTTCGCGAACGCCGTGCTCGTGAGCGCGTCGCCCTCCGGGTCGAGCGCGACGACGGTGGCTTCGCGCGGAAGCGCGCGCTCGAGGGCGGCGTCGCTGCCCACTTCGATCTCGTCGCAGCGCACGTAGCGCTGGATGCGCTTCTTGTAATCGTCGGCGACGGCTCGCAAGTCTCGTTCGCGGATCTTGCCGACCGCGACGACGGCGAGCTTCACGCCTGACCCGACGCCGGATCCGTCATTCGCACGCGCCGCGCGTCCATCCAGAGCCCGTCGAGATCGTAGAGAGCCCTCGTTTCGGCCTGGAACACGTGCACGACGACGTCGACGAAGTCGATGAGCACCCATTGCCCGCGCGGCAGACCCTCGACCGAAATCGCCCGGAACCCCTCCTTGCCGAGCGTCGACTCGACGCCGTCCGCGATGGCGCCGACGTGGCGATCGCTCTGGCCCGTCATCAAGATGAGGTAGTCCGCGTAGTCGACCTTGCCGGTAACGTCGATGATCTCGATTTCGGTGGCCTTCTTGTCGAGCCCCGCCTGCGCGGCCAGGAGCGCGACCTTCTTCGCCTCTTCGGACGGACCATGGTCGGCCGTCGCGCGCGGAGCCACGCTCGGTCGGGTCGGACGCTTGAGCGCTTTCGTCCTTTTTTTCAAGCTCGGATCTGCCCGTCGCCGATGACGACCCATTTTTCGGCGGTGAGGCTCTCGAGCCCCATCGGTCCGTACGCGTGCATCTTGGTCGTCGAGATGCCGATTTCTGCCCCCAGGCCGAGCTGGCCGCCGTCGTTGAAGCGAGTCGAGGCGTTCACGAGCACGCAGCTCGCGTCCACCTCGCGCAGCCAGCGCTGAGCGTGACCGTAGTTCTCCGTGCAGATGGCGTCGGTGTGGTTCGAGCCGTAGCGCGCCACGTGGTCGAGCGCGCCGTCGATGCCGTCCACGACCCGCACGGCGAGGATCTTCGCCAGGTACTCCGCGCCCCAATCATCGTCCGATGCCGCCTTCGCCTCCGGCACGAGCTTCCGGGCGCGTGGATCGGCGCGGAGCTCGACGCCCTCGGCCAGCAGCGCTTTGGCGATCGGAGGCAGGAGCCGCTCCGCGTCGGCGGCGTCGACGAGCAGGCACTCGAGCGCGTTGCACACGCCGGGGCGTTGAACCTTGCCGTTCAGCGCGAGCCGCTTGCCCATTTCCACGTCCGAGCCGGCGTCGAGGTACAGGTGACAGACGCCCTTGTAGTGCTGAACGACGGGCACGCGAGCGTGCTCGACGACGAAGCGAATCAGACCCTCGCCGCCGCGCGGAATCGCGAGATCGACGAGACCGTTCAGGGCAACGAGCTCGCGCACGCCGTCGCGATCGCCGGGGGGTACGATGACGACCGCGTCGCGTGGCAAACCCGACGCTTCGAGGGCGGCACCGATTACTTCCCCGAGCGCGCGGTTCGTGTGGGCGGCTTCCTTGCCGCCGCGCAAAAGGGCCGCGTTGCCCGACTTCAACGTGAGCGAGGCCGCATCGATCGTGACGTTCGGTCGCGACTCGTAAATGATGGCGATGACGCCGAGCGGCACGCGCTGCCTGCCGGCGAGGACGCCGCTCGGCAGCCGCTCGAGCGAGCGCTGGCTGCCCACGGGATCGGGCAGCGTCATCACGTACTCGACGCCCTTCGCCGTGCTCTCGAGCGCCTTTTGATCGAAACGAAGGCGATCGACGAGGGCATCGGCCATACCGGCGGAGCGAGCCGCAGCGAGATCGAGCTCGTTCGCGCGGAAAAGCTCGGCACTCCGCGCGCGGAGCCCGGCGGCGATCGCCGCGAGCGCCCGATCCTTCGCCGCGCGCTCGAGTGCCACGAGGCCTCGCGCCGCGCTTTTCGCGCGGACCGCGAGGTCACGAATGCTGGCGCTCGGGGCGTCGGCCATGTGCCGCTAGTATATAGTCTACGGCGCCGCGGCGTCCACGAGGCCGGGCGCCCCGTCCGGCGTCGAGGCATCGGGAGTGGCGGGCGCGGCGGGCGGTGGCTCGGGCGCGGTCGTGGGTTCGGCGCTCGCGCCCGCGTCGGCCGGAGCCTGAGGCCATGCGTCGAACGAGCGTGTTTCGTACTCGGGCGGCGGGGTTCCCTGCGGCAAGCTCTTCACCGAGCACGCTCCGACGGCGAGCGCGAAGAACACCAAGGAAAGAACGATGCGGCTCATAGCGGTAGCTCCTCGCTCCCGACGCCGGCGTCGGCGCCGTCCGGCCCTCCGTCGGCTTCGAGCTCGGGAATGGGCAGGCCCTCGATCTCGTCGCTCGGTGGTGGCGCAAAGACGGCGGGCGGGGCGGCGTCGGTGCCGCCTGCGAGCGCGCCGAGCGCGTGCGGCGCCGCGGAAGCAAGCTCGGACGTTTCCTCGCGCGGGAGCGGCTCTTTCGTACCCGAAGGACAACCGAAACACGCGAGCGACGACGCCGCCACGGCCGCTAGCTTACCGTACCGATCCATCGTTCCTCGTCGACCGCGCGCAGCGTCCGCTCGATGTCGTGCTCCGGGGCGTACCCGAGCTCTTGCCGTGCGCGAGCGTCGTCCACCATACAAACATAGCGGATGAAGTCGAGCTCCGGTGCCGGAAATGAGCTCACGCCGAGCTTGAACAGCCGGTCGACGCCGAGCCGGGCGATGCCGTGCGGCACGGGCACCGTGCGCCGGCCGAGCAGCGCGAGCGCCCGCGACAACGCGAGCGGCGGTGGCCCTGCCAGGTTGTAGATGCCGCGCCGACCGGGCGCGAGAGCAAGCAGGATCGCCGTCACGACGTCGTCTTGGTGAACCGCTTGAACCATCGGATCGAAGCCGAGCAGCGTCGGGACGACGGGCAATCTCAGGTAGTTCGAGGGCGCGTTCCGCACGGTTCCGAGGATGTTCGCGGGCCGGAGAATCACCGTCTCGACCCCCGGTTCTTTCCAAAAAAACGACTGGCACACCATGTCGAGCTCGACCAGATCGCGGATTTCGCCGAAGGCGCCGGCACCGAGCAACGGCGCCTCTTCGTTCAAGAATTGCGGATTGTCGGGGCGCGGTCCGTAGACGTTGCCGCTCGAGAGCAGCACCACTTTCTTCACGCGAAACTCGACGGCATGCTCGAGCAGCGTCTTCAGCGCGATCACGTTCCAAGCGTGGTGCGCCGCGAAGTCCCCGCGCGGCTGGTGCAAGACCCCGAGGTGCACGAGCGCGCCGACGCCCTGCTTGAACACCTCACGCACCTTCTTGCTTCGCACGTCGAGCTCGTGATGCACGACGTCGCTCGGGCGCTCGTCGAACGGTTTTCTGTCCACGCCGATCACTTCGCGCACGCGGTGAAGACGCCGGACCAGGCGCTTGCCGAGGCGGCCGGCGCTGCCCGTGACGATGACGGCTCCCTCGCCGGCACCGAGCTCTTCCCAGGGTTCCACGCTCAAAAGAAGACGCTCTTTCTTTGCATGAGCCCGCGACGGAGCAGGTGCGAAACGGCCTCGCGAACGAGGTAGGCGTGATCGGCGACGCGTGCGTCGTCGTTCGCGTCACCGTCGAAGTACATCGGCTCGCCGAAGAACAGGCGGTACTTCGTCGGCAGCGGGAGCTGCCCGCCGGGGACGAGCAGCTGCGGGACCAGGGGAAACACCGGGATCCCGAGCGCTCGCGCCGCCCATTTCACGTTCCCGAAGCTCAGGTACTGCTCCTCGGCGCCGATCACGGCGACCGGCACGATCGGCGTGCGGGTCTCCATGGCAAGGCGCATGAAGCCGTGACCGAACTCCTCGAGCTGGTAGCGGCGCATGAACGGCTTCGCGACCCCGCGCACCCCTTCGGGGAACGCGAGCACGAGCTCGCCCATCTCGAGCAGTCGCCTCGCGTTCTCGGGCACGCCCACGACCTGCCCGACGCGGCTGAAGAACGTCGAGACGAAAGGCAGCGTCGCGACCCACTTCTCCACCATGGCGCGCGTCACGCGAGGCGGGTTCGCGTCGAAGAACATGGCGCACCCGATGATCGCCGCGTCGATCGGGATTTGACCGGAATGGTTCGCCACCAAGAGAACACGGCCGGCCGGCACGCGATCGACGTCGTAGACCTCGGTCCGGAAGTACATGCGGTGGAAGAACGCCGAAACGACCGCAGCCTGGCGGGCCGTGTGGCCGTCGAAGCCGAACGGATCGAGCTCGCCGTCGCGTTCGAAGAGCACGCGCGACCGCGTCTCGAAGTCGGGACCGAGCAGCCGGGTCTCGAGCTCCTCGGCGATGCGTCGCGCGCCCTCGACCAGACGCCGCACCAGGGGAATGCCCTGCTGCGTGGCGACGTCGGTCAATCGGGCGAGCGTCGTGCGCGGGTTCATTTGCGACGCCCAAGCTCTAACACGTACACTCGCGGCATGGCCGGGAACGACGCGCCGCTCCTGCCGCCCCCGCTCGCTCCCGGCGCGCGTGTCGCGGTGATCGCGCCGTCGAGCCCCTTCGACCGCACGCTGGTTTTTCGGGGCATGGACTGGCTTTCGCAACGCTACCGGGTCTCGTTCGACCGGGATTTGTTCGAGCGCCGGGGCTACCTCGCGGGCTCGGACGAACGACGGCTGGCCGAGCTCGACGGTCGTCTCGCCGACCCGACGCTCGGCGCCGTGATCGTGGCGCGCGGCGGCTACGGGCTCGGCCGCATTGCCCACCGCGCGAACTGGGCGGCACTTCGCGCCGCGCCGAAGTGGCTCGTCGGTTTCTCGGACGCGACGGTGCTCCACGTCGAAGCGCTCGCTGCGGGCGTAGCGTCGCTTCACGCTCACAACACGGCGGGGCTCGGCCGCGCCGACGCGCGCCGGCGCGAGCGGATTCGCGACGCCCTCGAGCATCCCACGCGAGTCCGCTCGCTCGGCGGGCTCGAGGCCTGGGTGCCCGGCCGAGCGGAAGGTACGCTCGTCGGCGGCAATCTCACGGTGCTGTTCACGTGCCTTGCGGCCCGACGGCTGCGTTTTCCGGACGGTGCGATCCTTTTGCTCGAGGACGTGACCGAGCAGGCGTACCGCATCGATCGCATGCTGACGGCGTTCCACGTCGCGGGCGCGCTCGATCGCATCGCAGGGGTGGTCGTCGGCGATTTCACCGATTGTCCGCCATCGCGCGGCGTCACGGTGCGCGAGGTGTTGCGCGAGCGGCTCTCCGAGCTCGGCGTGCCCGTGGCCGCGGGGCTTCCGGTCGGGCACGATCTCGAGAACGAGCCGTTCGTGCTCGGCGCCCGAGCGCGGCTCGACGCGACCGCCGGCACGCTCGAAACGGGCGCGGTTCCGACCGTGCGCTAGCCGGTGTCCCGGACCGCTCGCTAGACCTTGCTGTCCTCGAAGAGCTCCGCGTCGTCGACGCTCTCGCCGTCCTCCTCGTCGAACGATACCGGGATGTCGTTCGAGAGCGGCGGGGCGTTCACCGCCGGGCGCGTGCTCGGCGGCGGGGGCGGCGGCGGGCGGCTAGGCCGGCCGGGGGGCGGCGGCGGTAGACGGCTGGAACCGCCCGTTGGAGGCCCAGGCGGACGGCTGGCGCCGACCGACGGAGGCGGTGGAGGCGGCGCGCGGCGGCCCGGCTTGGGCGGCGGACCGGGCGAGCGCACGGGGGCTTCCTCGGGCAGCGGCGGCGGCTGAGACGGCACGGGGACGCCCGACTCCGCCGCGACGGGTGGCGCCGCGGGCGTACCGTCAGTCGCGGGAGCTACACCGAGGGGCGGAGCAAGTGCCTCGGCACCGGCCGGCGGGCGAGCCGTCGGCAGATCCGCGCTGTCGCCCATCGACGAAGGAGGAGGCTCGTCCGACCCGGGGACAGGCGGCGGAGCGGCCGTGACTTCGGCTTTGGGCTCGTCCTTCGTTTCGTCGAGCTGCTTGGCCTCGTCCTGCGCCGCGACTGCCGGCAGCTCCGGCTCCGCCGCAGCGGACTTCGCGTCCTTGCCCTTCTTCTTGCCGTTCTTGGCGGGCTTTTCCGGCTTCTCCGGCTTCTCCGGCTTCGCGTTGGTATCGACTTTGGCTGCGTCGGGCGCTTCGTCGGCGGGAGGCGAATCTTCCTTCGTCGCATCCTCCTTCGGGCGCTTGAGCATTCCGGTCTTCGCGCGCTCGAGGCCCTCGGTCGCTTCCGGATCGCCCTGTTTCATGCGGAGCACGCGCCGCCAAGCGTCGGCCGCTTCGCGCGGATCGTCGAGCTTCTCTTCCCAGAGCCGCGCGACCTTTCGCGCGAGCTCGGCGCGCGCGGCCGGATCCTTACCGCGCAGGATCTGATCCTCGTAGAGCTGCACCATGCCGCGGAAATCCCCGAGCTCGGTGAAGAGCGCGAGCAGCTGCTCGACCACTTCGGAATCACCCGGAGAAAGATCGTGCAGCCGACGCAGATCGGCCGCGGCGCCCGGGGAATCGTCGAGTTGATCGCGGCGAATGCCGGCGCGCCTCGCGAGGAGC
>DASUTR010000274.1:0-8435 GCA_036374535.1 Polyangiaceae bacterium | reverse complement strand
CCGCTCCCGAAACCAGTCGAGAAGCGTGTCCACGCCCTCGCGTGTCGCGGGGAGCTCGGTCCCGAGACCGATGGCGCGGTTCAGCATGAGGTCACGCGAGCCTTCGAGGCCGAGCGCAAGCACGGAGCCGTCGCGGGCCGTGACGGCCGGAATACCCACCGCAGGGCCGGCGCCGTAGAAGCTTTCCATCGCCGAGCACTCGATGCGCTCGGCAAGCTCGCCGAGATCGGTCATGACATGACCGTAAGCCATTCCGCTGCCGTCACGGCAGATAATCCTTGCGCGTGGGGGTGAACGCGTCGAGCACGACCGACGGCTCGAGCGCCGTCGCCTGATGTTCGACGCCGCCGTCGACGATGAAGCTGTCGCCCGCGCGCACCTCGAACTTCTTGGCACCGACCTCGACGGCGAGGCGACCCGAGACGACATAGACGAGCTGGTGGTGCGGGTGGCTGTGGCGCGCGCCGGCCCACCCCTTCTCGGCGTGGTGCTCGATCAGCATGAGCTCGGGCGTGTTCGCCAAAATGTGCCGCTTGAGCCCGGGCTCCGGATTGAAGGCGTTCGCCGGTAATGCGCGCGACACTTTGGGCTCGAGCGGCTCGCGTGAGCGCCGCGCCGTCACCTCGATCTCCACGCGCATGCGCGGATCGACGAGCCCAGCGACCAGCGCCGTCGCTGCCGGCCGGATGTCTCCGAACCGTTCGCCGAGCACGGGCACGATCGTCTCCCAGTCGCCCGCGCGCGGCACGATGTACCGCACGCGCACGACGTCCGCGAGAGAAGAGCCCGCCTCGGCGAGCGCCTTCTCGATGTTCGCGAAGGCCTGGCGAGTCTGCGCGACAGGATCGTCCGAAATCGTCATGGTCTCGTAGTCGAAACCGGTCGTCCCCGAGACGAAAACCCACTCACCGTCGACGACCGCGCGCGAGTATCCGACCGTTTTCTCGAACGACGACCCGGACGAAATGAGCGACCGCATCACGCGACGCCCATAGCACGGCCGAGCGCTCGGCTGACGGGCGGAAGGTCTCAGATTTCGACGAGCTCGAACGGTTCGTCGGGGTCGAGCGCACGGACGGCGACGCGTGTCGCCATTCATCGACCGAGACGGCGGAGCGAGGGCAAGAGCGCGTCGACGGCGTGGAAGGCGAGCACGACGGGCCATGCGAACGATGCGATCGCCGCCAGCATCCAGAGTACGCCGCCCGTCGCATGGCGCGTTTCTCGGAGCTCGCGCGTGATGCCCACCGGCCCGCCGAGCGTTCGGCGCTCACGAGGTTCGCGCCCCCCGATCATGCGGACCGGTAGGAAGCACGTAGCGAACGCGTCGCCGAACGACTCCGAAACGGTCGCGGGTCTCGGCATGAGACGCTGCTGCTCGACTCCGATGCGACGCTCGGCGTTGGGAGTCACGGTGACGGTCACGCGCTCGCCGCCTCGTTCCACCGTGACGGTGTGGCCCGACCCCGATTGCACGGCGTTGCGCATTGCCTCCCACGTGGCTACCGAACGGTCATCGACCGCCACGATGCGATCGCCGTCGCGAAGCCCGGCGCGCTTTGCGGGGCCTTCGTGGACGCGAATCGCCATCGTGGGCTCCGTCTTTCCCAGGCTGAGGGCCGCCCCGAACGAAAGGAGCCAGGCGACGAGGAAGGCGCCCGCAGTGCTCGCCGCACGGACTCCGAACCGCCGGAGTCCCGTTCCCGGTTTCCCCGCCGCCAGCAGGCGAAAGTCGGGCACCCCGAGGCTCCGGGCGGCGAGCTTCCCGGCGGCGTAGGCCGCGGCGACCACGGCGACCGGGACTAGGACCCAGCCGACGATTCCCGCCAGGAACGAAATCATCGCGCGACGCTATCACGCGGTCCTTCGACAGCTCGGACGCGGCAATTCGCGGCGCGTCAGGCGTTTTGCCGCGTCGCCGTGGCAGTTCGCCGCCCGCCCGCCACCAGGAAGGGACGGAACGACATTTGCTTTGCGGGTAGGCGTGGAGTTCGCCGTCGACGGTTTCGTGGTTGCACGACGCTACGCGCTCGGTCGGAAGATCGGGTCGGGCGGCATGGGCAGCGTTTGGCTGGCCCACGACCAGCAGCTCGACCGCGTCTGCGCGCTCAAGATCGTCGACCCGGAAAAAGCGGCGAATCCGGAGGTAAGAAAGCGCTTCCTGCGCGAAGCTCGGGCGACGGCCCAGATCCGCAGCCTGCACGTCGTCGAAGTGTTCGAGCACGGCGTCTGGGACGGCCTCCCGTTCATCGTCATGGAACTCCTCGACGGGGAGGAGCTCGGCGCGCGGCTCGAGCGGCTGGGTATGCTCGAGCCCGAAGCGGCTTATCGCATCGTCGCGCAGATCGCGCGAGGGCTGTCGCACGCCCACGCGCTCGGCATCGTACATCGCGATCTCAAGCCCGAGAACGTCTTCCTCGTCCCGAGAGACGGCGAAGAAATCGTCAAGGTGCTCGACTTCGGGATCGCCCACCACGTCATCTATTCGCCGCGCGACAAGGCGACTCAGGCGGGAGCCGTGATGGGCACACCCTGCTACATGAGTCCGGAGCAGGCCCTCGGTGAGCCCACCGACTGGCGCGCCGATCTCTGGGCGCTCGGGGTTCTAACGTTTCAGTGCTTGACCGGTAAGCTGCCGTTCTTCCACGACGCCATCGGCGGCCTTCTCACGCAGATATTGTACGAGCCGATCCCGTCGATTCGGCAGGAAAATCCGGCTCTCCCCAAAGCCGTCGAGGACTTCTGGCATCGCGCCGCGGAGCGCGACCCGGCGAAGCGCTTCCAGAACGCCGCGGAGATGAGCGACGCGCTCGCCGAGGCGCTCGGCGTGAAAGAGCGGCTAGCGGTGCCGGCGCTCGTTCCGGGCTCCGAGGCCCTCCACATAGACCTCGGCGATATCGAGGACATTTCCACGAGCGGCGCCGAGTTTGCCGCGCGCATGCGTAGCGACGCGCCCGTCGCGCTCGCCACGGGCGACATCGTGACGCAATTTCGCCGCAAGGTGCGCCGCCGTTCGGCGTGGCGCTGGGGCGCCGCTGGAGCGTTGGTCTCGGCGGTGCTCGTGCTCGGCGGTTGGTTCCACGCAAACTTCGCGCACTATCTGGATGATTCGGCCCGGAACGCACAGGGTCTTCTGCCGCCAGAGGCCATGACCGAGTCCGTTCCGAAAACGCGTGCCGCTGGCGTCGTCGTTGCGCCCGTTACCGAGCTGCCGCCGTCTCCCCCCTCGGCTCCGGCGACTGACGCCGGAGCCGTAAGCCCGGACGCAGGAGTTTCCGCAGCCACGGCTGCGGCCGAGACGGGCCCTGCGAACACGGCGAGCGGCGCCATCGGACGGCGACGGGGCTCGGCGTCGGGCGACGTGTGGCCGACGCTGCGACAACCCGACATGCCGAGCCTCGAACAGCCGCCCGAGGCGGAGCCTGCGCGCGAGCGGCCGCCGCCGCCGCCGAAGCGCCGCTGGCGGCCCCTGCCGGCAACGCGCGACTACGGTATTTGAAGCGAGCTCATCGGCGACGCATTGGCCTCAATGCGGTCCGTCGTGCGAAGCGCCGACATCCCAAGCCCATTTCACGAGAAGGCCGAGCTCGTGTAGCGCCGGGCTTTGGGACGGGTCGTTCAGGCTCATCGTCGGCCGGTAGTACGGCTCGACGAACCAGAGCGGCGCCTCACCGAGGGCGCCGATCGGAAGCGGGAGACCCACGAACAGGTGCCAATTCTGAAGCGGAGCGTCGCGTCCTACGCCGAGCGAATAGCCCACGCCGAGGTTGAGTCCGAACCAGACGCCGGCTTCCGCGTACGGGTAAAGATTCCATTGCTCTCCAGGTTGCGCGCGAGCCCCGAGGCTCAGCCAGCCGAGGGCGATCGTGAGCGTCGCGTCGGCGCCGAACAAGAAGCCCGAGCGAGCTCCGCTTCCAGGCGCGGCTGCGAGCGACGGACCGACGGCGAGCATGTTGTCGTCGGCGGCGGGTATCGGCAAATGAGCTTGGGCGGAGCGGGCGCCCGTCACGATCGAAAATCCGGCGAGCACGGCGATCCCACGAACCGCGAGTGCGTGGAAACGGCTTCGCTGCACGGCCCCGGAGCCTAACATCGGGACGGCACGCTGCGCTTCGAGAACCGGAAGCGAACCCACCGGCGCCTCACGAGCACGCGCGCGGCCAGGTTCGTTCCGAACGAGTCGGAAGCGCCATTTCGTACTGCTTTAGTCCCAGAGCCCCGGAAGCTCGTGGTCGCACGATGGGCAGCGTCCTTGCCGAAGTCGAACTTCGACCGTCGCGTAGTCGCGACGCCGTACTGCGACGGCGTGACAGCGCGGACAGCGGGTGTGGGCGAGCTCGGCGCAAGCCGGCACGTTGCCCACGTAGACGTAGCGGCTGCCCGCCACGTAGGCGGCGCCTGCGGCGAGCATTAAGAACGCCGGGTCGGCGGGCGGAGTGGCGCGCAGGCGGTAGCGGGGCACGAAGCCGTTCAAATGCCAGGGCATGGCCGGATCGATCTCGCGCAGGCGTGCCCCGATGGACGCAATCGCCGAGCGCTCCTGATTGAAGCCGGGAACGACGAGGGTCACGACTTCGACCCAGTAACCGAGCTCGCGGGCGGTCGCGATCGAACGGAGCACCGGCTCGAGGCGGCCGCCGAGCGCTCGGTACGCCGCTTCGCTATGCGCCTTCAAGTCCACGCGGAACACGTCGGTCACGTCACGCAGGTAGGTGAGGGCTTCGGGCGTCGAATGGCCGTCGCTCACGACCGCCGTGCGAAGGCCGCGCCGCTTCGCGGCCTCGAATACGGCCCGCGTCCACTCGGCGCCGATCATCGGTTCGTTGTAGGCGGCGCACACTACCGAGCAACCAGCGCGGACCGCCTCGTCGACGAGCGCCTTTTCGGTGACGGGGTGCGGATGTTCCTCGGTCTCGCCGTCGCGCAGAACCTGGGAGAGGCGATGGTTGTGGCAATACGGACAGCGTAGGTCACAACCGAACATCCCGAAGGTGAGCGCGCGCGCTCCCGGCGCGAGGTGAAAAATGGTGTTCGTCTCGACGGCTCGCACGTAGCGGCGCGCGACGTAGCCGAACGGAACGTGGAGCTCGCCGTCTCGATTGAAGCGAACGCCGCAGGCGCCTCGGGCTCCCTTTCCGACCACGCAGCGATGGGCGCACGCCACGCATCCGACGGCTCCGCTCGCGCCGTCGACGGAGAGCTCACCTCGCCTGGAAAATGCGCTCGACTCGAGCTCGCTCCGAAGTTGTCGAGCGAGGAGCGGAAGCTTCGTCACGCGCGGAGATTCTCACGTGCCCGCGCAGGTTGGGTGCGGTGTGTTGACACAGTGTCGGCGCCGGCGCGGTGCGTCGAAGGGTTGGGCTCGCTTTTTGCTTTGCCGATGCTCGCAGCATGCCCGCGTTTTCCCGGCTTCACGGCCTCCGCTTGCGCTTCTTGCGCTTGCGCGGCTCGTCTCGCGGACCGTCCTCTGACGCGGCTTCGGGCAGATGAGCGGCGAAGTAGTAGCGCATGACCTTCAGCATGAGCTCGTCCTTGCCGCCGAGCGTGCCGAAAAGGTTCCTGCGCTCGCGCGGATCCGTCGAAAGGTCGTAAAGCTCGACGGATTGCTTGCTGCGGTCCTCGATGAGCTTGTGGCGCCCGAACAGCATGGTCTGATCGGTGCCGCCGTCGCCGGCGATGGGCCGATCGAAAGACGGCGCCTGTCCGCGAAGCACCGGCACGAGGCTCTGCCCCACGAAGCGCCCGGGTGTTCGCGCTCCCAAGAGGTCGAGCAGCGTCGGCCCGAGATCGATGAGCGACACCGGAACGTCGCTCTTCCGAGGGGCCACGCCGGGAACGCGGATGAAGAGAGGGACGCGCAGGAGCGATTCGTAGAGCCCGTTGCCGTGGGTCGCGATGCCGTGGTCTCCGAACGCCTCGCCGTGGTCCGATGCGAGGATCAGGATCACGCGCTCCCAGAGGCCACGCTGCTCGAGCGCGCGGCGGAGCTCTCCGAATCGCGTATCGCACGCCTCCACTTCGCGCAGGTAGGCGTCGCGCTTCGAGCCCTCCGTGCCTTGCGAGTCGTAGGGTGCGTGCGGGTCGAGCCAGTGCATGAACAGAAATGCCGGCTCTCCCTTTGCGGCGTCGAGCTCCTCGAGCGCGCGCGGGAGCACGTCTTCCGAGAGCGCGCGGCGCTGCTCCTTGCGACCCGGCCGAACGCGGATCTCGCGATCGAAGCGACCGAGCGCCCCGGAGCCGATCTCGTCGAAGACTTCGAGGTGGATCGTACGCAGTCCCAGCCTGGCGAGGGGCTCGGTGAGTCGCAGCGTTCGGCTCGAGATCTTCCGGTCCACCCACTGCACCTGGCTCGCGTAGCGGCCCGTGAAGATGGCTCCCATGGTTTGCCGGGTGCCCGCCGCGGGCGATCGCGCCTGCGTGAACTCGACCGACTCGCGAGCGAGCGCCTCGACGTTGGGCCAGCGCCCGGCGCGCCGGAGCTCGTTTGCCGCGTCGATGCCGACGGCGTCGAACGTGAGCAGGATCACGATCGGCGATTTCGGAGCGAGCCTCGGCTTGCTCGGCCGTACGGGCCTTTCGTGCCGATTCTCGGCGAGCCAGCGCTCGGCGATGAGGCCCGACGCGACGACCTCGGCGTCCACCGCTTCATCGGCGCGTGTCTCGCGTGCTTTCGCGAGGAACGGAAACAGGACCGAACCGTTCGTCTGAAAGATCTGACTCACGACGGCGTAGCGCGGCCACACCACGAGCGAAGCGACCGCGCCGAGCGCCGCGAGGCCGAGCGCGGCCCGAATGACGCTCGGACGGAGCGTGAGCGAAGCGAGCCGGTTCGGCAGCGCGGCGCCGCTGAACGCTCGACCGAAGAGTGTCACCGCCGTCCAAACCCAGTACAGGTGAATGCCCGGGTAGGCGCGCACGAGCACGACGTGATGGACGAACACCATGGCGAAAGCGATGATTCCGGCGGCGATGCGCCCGCGCGGCGACGCGAGCCGTCCGCCGGCGACGAATGCCGCCGGAACGGCCTGACTCGTCATCGCTGCGCCCGCATACGCGAGCCACGGGTGGTCCAAGCGCTCGGCGAAGTTCGTGAAATCGGGCACGAGCGTCGCCGCCGAGAGCGCGAGGGCGAAAAGCGCGAGCACGAACGGCGCGAGCTTGCGCGCGCGGGCGCCGAACCGCGGCCACACGCTGCCCACGCCGAGAGACACGAGCGCGAGCGCGAGCACCTGTCCGAAGTCGAACACGTGATGGGTCAGCCGGATCGACAGCGCTCCCGGGTACGGTAAGAGCGCGATCGCAACCGCGTTCGAAAGCGCCACGACGAGCCAGCCGAGCGCGTGGGCCTCACCGGTGCGGAGTGAGCGGGGGGCCGGCGGGGCGGCTCCGAAGACCATTCGAGGCCCCCGTTTAGCATTGCCGGCACGGGTTGTTCGAGTTTTGCCCCGAGGTGTAGGCTCTCGGGCGGTGACGGCCGACGGCGATAGAGCTTCGGGTCGGGGTTCGTTCGCGCGCAGGTTCGCAGTCACCGCGCTCGTGACGCTGATTTTCCTCGCGGGCGAGCGCGTCACGGCGCCCGGCGTCGATGTGAGCGCCTTCGACGGGGTCTCCGAGTTTTCACCCAAGACCTTCAGCATCTTTGCGCTCGGTCTGACACCGGCGCTCAGCGCCTACCTTACGGTGGAAGTCGTGGCGCTCCTCGTGCCGCGCTGGCGCCCGCTGCGCCACGCTTGGCCGACCGGGCGGCGCAAACTCGATCGAGCCGTGTTCGTGCTGACCGTCGTGCTCGCGGCGTTCCAGGCGTTCGGCATGGTCATGATGCTGCGCGGGATGCCGGTCGAGCGGTCGGCGCTCGTCGGTCTGCACGGCGATTCGATGTTCGGCCTCACGGTGCTCGGCGGAGCTTGTTGTGCGCTGCTCCTGGCGGCGCTGATTTCTCGTCAGGGCATCGTCAACGGCGTCGTCGTGCTCGCGCTCGTCGCGGCTTTCGAGGAAAGCGTCCGGGTGGCCGCCCCGTGGCTCCGCACGCTCGACGCGTCGCGCGTCGCGAGCGAGCTCGTTCCGGTTCTCGGTGCGCTCGTCGTGCTCGCCATCGCGAGTTTCGTGAGCTTCGGCGCAAAGCCCGATACGTTGCCTGCGATAGCGCTGCCGGCGAGCTCCCTCCACCCGGTGAGCATCGCCGTCGCCGCCCTCGCGCTGCCGAGTGCCGTCGCGGCGTTCGGCGTGACTCCCGTCGAGGTCGAGTACGCGCTCACGTTCCCACGCATTCGCATGCTCGTGCTCGTGCTCGTGACGCTCGCGAGCGGCGCCGTGCTGGCCTACCTCTTCAATCGGCCGGCTGCCGTCGGCGAATTCCTCGCAAAAGTGCTGGAAGGCGCGAAGCCGGGCGCCGGCGAGGTTTGGACCCGAAAGGCTCGCGAGGCACTCGGCGTCGC
>DASUTR010000273.1:0-3779 GCA_036374535.1 Polyangiaceae bacterium | reverse complement strand
CTGTTCTGCAAGCTCGCCGACCCGAAGAAGACTCCGCGGCAGGCCGCGCTCTTCGGCGGCGGCGACTTCTTCCGTGTTCGCGACCTCGCGCGTCTCGGGCTCGGGCGCGTCGCCCACGAGCAATACCGCTTCGACGACGCCCGCTACTATTACTACCTCGTGCCGCAGGATTCGGAGCGCCTGCCGGAGGCCCTCTACGAGACGGCGACTACCCGCTACGAGGCGAAGGACTACGACGGCGCCCGCCAATCGATGGACGATTTGCGGCGCGTCGCGACGAACCATCCGTACGAAGACGAGGCGTGGATACTCGACGCGTACATCGATCTCGCGGTGTGCCGCTTTCCCCAAGCCGACAAGAAGCTCGGCGAGTTTTTGAGGCGCTACGAGCCCGTTCGGAACGCGGCACGCCGCCTCGCGGCCGACGAGCAGGCCATGAAGCGACTCACCGAGACGCTCCGCACCGGCGGCGATCCGGCGACAGCGGGCCTCGGGGTTCCCGACGCGACGGCGCGCGCGCTCGGTTCGCTCCTCCGCGTCGATTCGGGATACGGCCGCGCCACGCTTCGCCTCGCCGAGCTCGACTACCAGGTAAACGGCCTGCTCCACGCCATGTCCGACCTCGACGAAGCGCGGCGGCGGATGGCGAGCCCCAAAGACGTAGCGCCCCAATCCGCGGGCCCGATGGGCAAGAGCGACGCGGAGCAGCTCGGTCGCGTCGAATCGCAGCTCGCGGAGGTGCGCCGGCTACTGCGGCAAGCCGAGGCCAAGGGCACGCCGAAGAACGACCTCGATGCGCTGAGAAACGAGCTCGCCGCGCTCGAGGTGCGCGCCCGAGCCGCGCGCGCGGCGGCGGGTCGCCCGCTCGAAGTGGCCGCGGGAGCCGGCGGGGAGCTCGAGGAGCTCCTGGCTCGGGAGCGAACCCGCGCGACCGAGCTCTGGGGCAAGGCCGTGCTGCTTCGCGAGCAAGTGGAAAAGCAACAGCTGAACCTCGCGAAGGACGCGTTCGAGCGAGTCGACAAGCGCCTCACGCGGCTCCTGCGCCGCGCGCGTCTCGGGCGCGTCGAGACGGTGCTCGGAAAGAAGCGTTCGCTCGAGCTCGAGGTCGAGGCCCTCTCTCAAGGCCTCTTGCCCCAGACCATCGTCGACTCGCTCGACGCCGCGCGCCATCTCCGCGACGACGAAGAATACTGGCCCTACGAGGGCGAGGACTGGGAAGACGAGTACGTCGGCGGCGAAGGCGTTCGCTAGGAGCGCCCGCGTCAGGGCACCGTGCCTTCGGGGCGGTAGAGCTTCCGAAAATACGGCGCCGTGCTTTCGACGCGGAAGAAGCGTTCGAGGTTGTCGCGATCGCGAAAGCTCGTCACGCCGTGGCGCGCGTAGATCCGCCGTTGGTTTTCCCACGTCATGCCTTCACCCCGATAGTCGATCTCGTGCCACTCGCGTCCGACGACGTGCGAGCAGTTTTCGTCGAAAGGTTCGGGATTACCGAGTCGCAAGGCGGCGCGCAGCGCGACGAGGTACTCCGCCATGCTCTCGGCTTCGGCGCGCGCGACGTCCCGCTCGCGCACGCTTCGCACGAGCTCGACGGCGGTCTTCGGCATGACCACGGAGAGCTCGCGCGCTCTCGGCATTGCGGGTAACTCCTCGGCGATGTAGCCCGCGGCCCTGGCGCCTTCTTCGGGCGTCAGCTTCATCTTCCGACGCTCCTGCCGGACGCGCTCTTCGACGACGGCGGCACCGGATGTGTACCCGAGAGCTCGCGCTCGAGCGAGCTCGTGCTCGAGCGACGGCGGCGGCGATTCCGTGGCACGGGCAGAGCGCGCCGGAACTCCGGAGCTCGGCGGCTCGGTGGCGTCGGCCGGAGGGACGGGCGCCGTCGCCGGCGGCGCGTCGGGCGCTCGAACGCGTGCGGGCGCTCCTCGGTCTGCCCCGCTCGAAGCCGCCCCGGGCGGACAACCGGTGAGGGCGAGCGCGACGAGGACTCGACCATCGAATCGCATCGTTTTCCATTCTAGGTCGGATGGGGACGCCTCCCTGCCGCAGCGTGGCGCGACGTCACGGTTTTTCGCGCGCCAGGCCGAAATTTAGGGCATTTCGCGTTGGTCCACGCCTTGCAGAAGAGGCCGGTGCGCCGTCGAAAACGCGGCGAGAGAAGGAGTCAGAGATGCAACCGACTGCAAGCAGGACCGATACGGTGGCGCGCCTGGCCGCGCTCTGCAGGGGAGAAATTTCTGCGGTGGAAACCTATAACCAAGCGCTCGACTCGGGGGTGCTCGCGCGCTTCGCCGATCAATTGCGCCTCTGCCAGAGCTCGCACCAGAGCCGAGCGGACATTCTGCGCCGGCAAATCGCGGCCCTGGGCGGCATGCCGCCCGTCTCCTCGGGGGCCTGGGGCAGCTTCGTGAAGATGGTCGAGGGTGCCGCGACGGCGCTCGGTGAGAAGGCCGCGATTGCGGTGCTCGAGCAAGGCGAGGACCACGGCCTCAACGACTACCGGTCGCGTACGGGTGAACTCGATCTCGGGTCGCAGGCTCTCGTGCGTGAGCACCTCTTGCCCCAGCAGGTGGAGACACACCGCATCGTGAGCACGCTGAAGCACAGCCTGTCTTGACGAACCTAGGACGGCGCTGGGCGGGGCTCGGGCGAAAGATTCCCTCCGGGCTCCGCGGCTTTTTCTCTGCGCGTCGCGGCAAGCGCGTGCTCGCCATTCTCGGCGCCACGCTTCTCGGCCTCTACGTCGTCTACCTCGTCGCGGTGAACGCCGCGTTGAAGTTGGGCGGCATCGCGAAGTTCGTCAACGACGGCACGGACGACGCTCACCTCGAGCTCGGCGGTGGTTACTCGTGGCTTCCGGGCAGGGTCGAGGTACGCGACGTTACGCTGCGCTTTCAAGACGTGAACGTCCAGTTCGAGCTCAAGCTAGCGCACGCTCGCGCGTCCGTGAATCTCACCGGCTTGGCGCGGAAGCGGCTCCACCTCAGCGACATCGAGGCGGACGGCGTGCGCTTCCTATTTCGGCACAAGGTCACGAGCGTCGCCGGAAACGAGCGACGCCTCGTGCACTTTCCCCGCATCGCCGGCTTCGCAGACCCGCCCATCTTGAAACCCGAGCCGCCGAGCGACAAAAGCAAGAACTGGGCGATCGAGCTCGAGAACGTTCGGGCCCATGGGGTCGAGCTCTGGTTCATGGAGTATCGATACACGGGAAGCGCCGAGGTCACCGGGAGCTTCGCGCTCGTTCCCGGACGCAGCTTGCGCGTGGAACCCGCGCGCCTGGTGTTCACGGCCGGCGAGCTCGGCGTCGGCTCGAGGCGACCGCTCGCCCGGCGCGTGCACGGAAGTCTCGACTTTCGCTTCCGCGAAGCCAATCCGGACCCCATCCCGGGACTCGAAATATTCCGGCAGATCTCGGCCAAGGTCGCGCTCGACGCCGAGGTTTTCGATCTCGAAGCGGCGAATCTCTATCTCTCCGACGCTGCGGGCACCGCAGTGCGCCGCGGCAAGAGCACGTTTCAAGCACGACTCGAGCTGCGCGACGGCCGGGTCATCCCCGACTCGTTCCTCGTCGTGCGCGGGCAGGAGCCTGTGCACGTCGTTTTCCCGACCGCGGCGGTAAGGGGCCGGCTCGAGGCCGAGGTGCGCGCACGGGCAGAGGGCGCCGCGCCCGCGCGGCTCGTCGTTTCGACTGCGCTCGACGGTGTCGCGGCGAGCTTGGGTGCGGCGACCATCGGCGAGTCGCCCGACGCCTTCGTGCAGAACCTGCGAGCGTCGATCAC
>DASUTR010000272.1:0-18635 GCA_036374535.1 Polyangiaceae bacterium | reverse complement strand
AATGCCGGTGATCCCGCCACCGACAACCGCGACGTCGACTTCGAGCGCCTCGACGTCGAGTCGCGGATAGCCGGGCGCACGGGTCCTGAGCCAGTACGACTCAGTCATTCACTACTCGGAGTCGGACGGGGTTCGCTGCGGGGACGCGGGCCCGCGACGTTCCTGTTGCTTTTCGGGGCGCTCGGGGCGTTGCGGCTCCCCGCGGCGGTCTTGCTTGCTCCGCTGTCCCTCTTCCGGCGACTGGTGCTGCTTTTGGTTGGGATTTCGGTTCGGCTGCGGATTCGGATTCGCATTGGGGTTTGCCATGGTCGAAAGGCGATGCAGCGCGTGTGCCACTTCCCTGTTGCAACCTGCCCGACCGTCCCAACTCGCGTCAGTCTGGACTCTGGCGAGGCAATTCTCCCCGTTCACGGGACGTTCTGCGGCGGTACGCTCGGGGGTTCCAGATTTTTTCGGAGTCCTGATGAGCATTCGATTCGACGAAGAAGCACCGACGGGTAGCCGCGGTCGGCGCATGCGGGAGGCGAGTAGCCTCGAGGCGCTGCGCTCGATCGCGCTCATTGGCACTTACGTGCCGCGCCGCTGTGGCATCGCGACGTTTACGAACGATCTTGCCACGGGGCTCGGTCAGGCCTCGAGCGGGGTTCACGTCGAGATCGTGGCAATGAACGACGATCGCAGCGGCCACGATTATCCGGAGGAGGTGGAGTTCGAGATCGGTCAGAACGAGCTCGCCGACTATCGTGTCGCCGCCGATCACCTGAACGCGAGCCGTATCGACGTGGTCTCGGTACAGCACGAATTCGGCATCTTCGGCGGAGCGGACGGCGCTCACATTCTGAAGCTCATCGGCGAGCTCCGCATGCCGGTCGTGACCACCCTGCATACGGTGCTCGAGAAGCCGTCGGCCGGTCAGCGCAAGGTCGTGACGGAGCTCGCGACGCTCTCGGATCGCTTGGTCGTCATGAGCGAGAAGGCCTGCGAGTTCCTGTCCCGCATCTATCAGGTCGACGAGCGTCGCGTCTGCGTCGTTCCGCACGGCATCCCCGACATGCCGTTCGTCGATCCGAATTACTACAAGGACCAGTTCGACGTCGAAGGCAAGAAGACCATCCTCACGTTCGGGCTCGTCGCGCCGAACAAGGGTATCGAGAACGTCATCAGCGCTCTGCCCGCGATCGTCGCGCGCCACCCCGACGTCGTCTACATCGTGCTCGGCGCCACGCACCCTCACGTGAAGAAGGCTTCCGGCGAGGCTTATCGCCTGTCGCTCCAAGAGCTCGCGCGCGACCTCGGCGTGGACGATCGCGTTCTGTTTCACGACCGCTACGTCGATCGCGAGACGCTCTGCGAGTTCCTGGGCGCTGCGGACCTGTACGTCACGCCGTATTTGAACGAAGAACAGATCGTCTCCGGCACGCTCGCGTACGCCATGGGCGCCGGCAAAGCGATCGTTTCGACGCCGTATTTCTACGCCACCGAAATGCTCGCGGACGGGCGCGGCGTGGTCGTGCCGTTCGCCGATAGCACGGCGCTCGCGCGCGCGGTAAACGAGCTTTTCGACGACGAATCCGCGCGTGCCGCCATGCGCAAGCGCGCCTACACGTTCAGCCGCGGCGCCGTGTGGGCCGAAGTGGGGCGCCGTTACCTCGATATTTTCGCCGGCGTGCGCTGGGAGCGGCAGCACCGGCCTCGGCGCCTGGTGTCCATTGCCGCGCGCCAGCGCGCGACCGCGCTGCCGGACATCGACCTCCGCCATCTGCGGCGGCTCACGGACTCGACGGGCATTCTCCAACACGCCAAGTACCACGTGCCCGATCGCGAGCACGGCTATTGCACCGACGACAACGCGCGCGCCCTCATCGTCGCCATCACCGCGAGCCAGCACCTCACGACGACGGGCGAGCTCGACGAGCTCGTCGTCGGTTACCTCGGTTTCCTGCGCCACGCGTTCAATCCGGAGCTCCGGACGTTTCGGAACTTCATGGGCTACGACCGGCGCTGGCTCGAGGAGCGAGGCTCGCCGGACAGCCACGGGCGCGCCATGTGGGCGCTCGGCATCGCCGCCGCAGAGCTCGCCGACGAGAGCTTGCGCGGATTCGCGAGCGAGCTCCTCCACGACGCGCTTCCGGCGCTGGACGACGCGCGAGATCTGCGCGCGCAGGCCTTCGCTCTCGTCGGACTGACGGCGTACCTCACGCGCTACGGCGGCGATACGGCCGTCAAGCGCTCCCGAGCCGTCCTCGCGGAACGGCTCTGCAAAGCGTTCGACGACGGCACGGGCGACCCGGCGTGGGTCTGGCCCGAGTCGATGCTGACGTACGCGAACGCCTCGCTGCCGCACGCCCTCATCGAAGCGGGAGCGCAGCTCGACAATCGCGAGATGATCGAGCGGGGGCTCGGCGTCCTCGAATGGCTCGTCGGCGTTCAGACGATCGACGGCCGCTTTTCTCCCGTCGGTAACCAGGGGTTTTACGAGAAAGGCGGGCGGCGCGCGCGCTTCGATCAGCAACCCATCGAGGCCGACGCGACCGTTGCGGCCGCGAGCGCCGCGTTCCGGGTGACCGGAGCGCGCGTATGGCTCGATCGCGCGTGGATTGCGTTCCGCTGGTTCCTAGGACACAACGACTTGGGTCGAGGTTTGTACGATCATGGCACGGGGGGCTGTCGGGACGGTCTTCTCGCGACGCGCGTGAACGACAACCAGGGCGCCGAATCGACGCTCGCGTGGCTTCACGCGCTCCTGCAGATGCACGCGCTGCAGGCGGCCGGCGAGCTCGGTTGGACCGAGGGCGTCGCGACGCAACCGGGGCCCTTGCAGGCCGCGGCGTCGGGTCGCTAGCCCGGCGCCGTTCGAAACACGGAGGTCAACGTGGGTAAAGCTTCTCCACGCGAGCTGTTTCAGCGTCATCCCGAAAACCCCATCCTCACCGCGCGCGATCTGCCGTACACGGCGAATGCCGTGTTCAACGCCGGCGCCGTCATCGTCGACGGAGAGACCATCCTGCTCCTGCGCGTCGAGGACCGGCGAGGGTTCTCGCATCTCACCGTCGCGAGAAGCGCCGACGGCATGAGCGGTTGGCGCATCGATTCGGAGCCGACGTTCCCGGCGCGTCCCGACACCCACCCCGAAGAGGCGTGGGGCATCGAAGATCCCCGCATTACGTACGTCGAGGAGCAGAAGCGCTGGTACGTCGCCTACACCGCGTATTCGCGCGGCGGCCCGCTCGTCTCGCTCGCCTGGACGGACGATTGGAAGACGTTCAATCGCCTCGGTCCCGTGATGGCGCCCGAGGACAAGGACGCGGCGCTGTTCCCTCGGCGCTTCGACGGTCGCTGGGTGCTCATTCACCGTCCGGTGCCGACACAGTCGCACTTCGGAGCGCACATCTGGATCTCGTACTCGCCCGATCTGAAGCACTGGGGCGACCACCAGATCATCCTGCGCGCGCGCCACGGCGGCTGGTGGGACGCGAACAAGATCGGTCTGTCTCCACAGCCGATCCTCACGGAACGCGGCTGGCTCCTCATGTACCACGGGGTGCGCATGACGGCGGCGGGGTGCCTCTACCGCTCGGGACTCGCGCTCCTCGATCACGACGATCCTCGCAAGGTGCTGCGCCGTTCGCGAGAATGGGTGCTCGCGCCGTCGACGCCCTATGAACGCACCGGGGACGTGTCCGACGTCGTATTTTCGTGCGGCTGGACGCTCGTCGGCGACGAGCTCCGCGTGTACTACGGGGCCGCCGACACGACGATGTGCGTGGCGACGGCGCAGCTCCGCGAAGTCCTCGACTGGCTGAACGATCACGCCGACGAAAGCTGATCCCGCGCAATCGGCCAAGGCGTCGATGTGCGCCGGTGTGGGTGCGGGCTGGCCGGCCGCGTGCGTTGACCCGCGATCGCACGACGCATAACATCGTGAGCGGTGCGCACGCGGGTTCTCGCCCCGATCGTCTTCGCCGCCTTGCTCGCCCCCGCGAGCCTCTTCGCCGCGGAGCAAAAGTCCGACTCGCCCACGATGGCGCGCGAAGGCTCGCGCATCAAGCCGGCCGCGGAGCGGCAGCTTGGACGGAAGAGCCGTCCCACGATCAAGAAGAAGGCCGAGGCGAAGGCGGACAAGAGCCGCAACGTCCGCGTAAGCCTACAAATTCCTGCGGCACTGCGCGCCGTGCTCGCGAAGAAGATCGACAAGCGTATCGGCCGAAACGTCGAGCAGGTGCGCGCGCTTCGCGGCGAGGCGCACGAGCTGCTCGAAAAATTCATCGAGGAATCGCCGGAAAACTCGCCCGAGCTGCCGGAGGCGCTCTTGCGCATCGGCGAGCTCGAATGGGAGGAGTCGCGCGAGCGCTTCCTCGTCGACTTCCAGAAATGGGAGAAGATCCCCGCCGACCAGCGCGGCGATCCGCCCGTTCAAGACTACAAGACGCCGCGGTCGCGCTTCCTGCGCGTGCTGAAGAACCACAAGACGTTTCGGCAGTACGATCTCGCCCTCTACATCGACGGCTTCCTCGCGAGCGAAGAGGGCCAACACGACCAAGCGCTCGGTCGATTCAACAAGATCCTCGAGTGGTTCCCGAACAGCCGCTTCGTGCCGGACGCGCACATGATGCGCGCGGAGCACGAGTTTACGAAGGATTCGCCGGACTACGAGAACGCGTACCGCGAGTACGAAGAAGTGCTGCGGTATCCGGACACCGAGCTCTACGACATCGCGCTCTTCAAGAGCGCCTGGACGCTCTGGCGCCTCGGCAAGACGGAGGAAGCGGCGCGCCGCTTCCTCAAGGTCTTCCAGTCGACGGAGGAGGGCTCGCGCAAGCGTACGCGCGGCGAGCTCGCCGAGCTCCAGGCCGAAGCGCTGAAGAACCTCGTCGCCGTGTTCGTCGAAGACGAGCAGAACAGCGCCGAGGACATGTACCGCTTCTTGAAGCAGGCCGGCGGCGACAAGTTCGCGGGACGCATCGTCCACGCGCTCGCCGAGGCCCTGTACGACCAGGCGCAGTACGAGCGCGGCGTCGAGGCTTACCGGCTGCTCTTGAAGCTCGAGCCCACGAGCCCGAACGCCTACAAGTACCAGCTCCAGATCGCCGCCGCGCACTCGACGATGGAGGCCTGGAAGGTCCTCGAAGAGGACTACAAAAAGACCATCAAGGACTACGTCGAGCCGCTTCCGCAAAAGCCCGGGACCGCGGCGCCGCAGCGTTCGGCGTGGCTCTCGGTGCAGAAGCCCGAGACCACGTCCCTCGCCGAAAAAGCGGTCGAAAAGCAGATTCGCGAGGACGCGGTGGGCCTCCACGCCAAAGCGCAGGCCGACAAGGTGAGCCGCTCCGAGTTCGAGGCCGCCGCGGCGCTCTACCGCGTGTACCTCTCGCGCTTCGGCGGCAGCAACGAGGCTTACGAGGTCAGCTACAACCTCGCCGACATCTGTTTCTACCATACGGAAGACGCGATGTGCGCGGCCGACGGTTACCTCGGCGCCGTGCGCATGAACCCGAAGGGGCCGCTCGCGCGCACCGCGCTCTACAACGCGCTCGCGGCGCTCGAGGTGGCGCGTGCCGCGGAGTTCGAAGCCGCGAAGAAGAGCGGCAAGAAGAACGAGGAGACGCCGACCGACAAGAAGCTCACCGAGGCGATGGAGCTCTACGTTCGGACCTACCCGAACGACAAGGAGATCCCGGAGCTCCTCTTCCGCCAGGGCAAGCTCTACTACGACTACGAGGTGTACGATCCCGCCGTGCGGCAGTGGGGACTTCTGCTCGAGAAGTATCCGAACAGCAAGTTCTCGGCGGGCGCGGGCGAGCTCATCCTCGATTCGTTCAACCGCAGCAAGGACTACGACAACATCGAGACGTGGGCGCGGCGCCTGAAGAAGGCGCCGTCGTTCCAGACACCCGAGCAGCAGGTGCGGCTCGACGGTCTCATCTTGGTGGCGGTGTTCAAACAGGGCGAATCTCTCACGCAAAAGGGCGACCACGAGAAAGCGGCGCAGGCGTACCTCCGCGCGGCCAAGGAGTTTCCGCGCGCGCCGAAGGCGGCGGAGGCCGCCGTCAACGCCGAGGTCGAAGCGCGCAAGGCGGCGGATCTCGCGACGCTCGGCGCCGCCGCCGCGCTGCTCGTGAAGGATCACAAGCAGAAGCCGGAATCTGCGCAGGGTATCTGGATCGCCGCGAACACCTACCAGGAGGTCGGGCTCTTCAGCGAGTCGGCGAACTACCACGCGATCATCGCGGACACCTGGCCGAAGTACGAGCACCACAAGGACGCCGCGTTCAACGCCGTGCTCTTGCGCACGACCGTCGGCCAGCACGACAAGGCGATCGCGAGCGGCGACACCTTCCGCCGCATGTACCCGCGCGACGAGCTCGCCGACGAGGTCACGTTCCTCATGGGCAAGGCCCACGAAAAGGCGGGTAAGAACAAGGAAGCCGAAGCGCTCTACGATCGCTATTCCAAGAGCGCGCGCTCCGTCGACAGTCAGATCGAAGCGTACGTGCGGCTCGCCACGGTACGAAAGGGCGACGAGCGCGGTGTGGCGACCGCGCTCGGAACCGCGGTGCATCTCGGCGCGCAGCGCAAGAGCCAGCTCGGCGATCGCGGCAAGTACTACGCCGCCAAGGCCCGCTACATGCAGGGCGAAGCGGTGATGCGCCAGTACGAAGCGGTCACGATCGAAGGCGACGTGAAGCAGCTGAAGGCGCGCCTGAAGAAGAAGAGCGAGCTCTTGAAGAAGGCCGCCGAGACCTTCCTCGGCACGGCCGAAATGGGTGTCGCGGAATGGACGACGGCGTCGCTCTATCAAGTCGGCTTTGCGTACGAGTCGTTCGCGAAAGCGCTCTTGAGCTCGCAACCGCCTTCGAACCTGAGCGCGGAAGAGAAGGAGCTCTATCAGCAGTCCATCGAAGAGTTCGTGATTCCCATCGAGGAGCGGGGCCTCGAAGCCTATGAAAGCGGCTGGCAGAAGGCGATCGAGCTCGGCATCTTCAACACCTGGACCGCGAAGATGCGCGAAGCGCTCGGCCGGCTGAACGCCGAGCTCTATCCCCCGCTCAAGGAAGTCGGTTTCGAGCTTCGATCGCGCGGTCCCTTGCCGTTGCCTCCGCTCATCGGCGCGCCGCGCCGTACGGCCACGGGCCACAGCGAGAAGTACCTGGTTCCGAAAACGGGCGGCGCCGCCAAGGACGACAAGCAGCCCGCGGCCAAAGAGACCGCGCCGGGAGCGGCGAAATGAAGCCCGCCCTTTTGCGAGCCTGTGCTCTCGCGTGGCTCGCCGCGGCTTGCGGTGGCGGCGCGAAGGAAGCAGCCGTGCCCGCCCTCGCTCCGGCGAATCCCGCGGCGGTCTCGAAGCTCGCGCAGGGGGTCGACGCCGCGAAGTCGAAGGACGGGAAGAAACACGCCATCGATCTTTTGCAGAAGGCGGTGGATGCGGACGGTCAACTCTGGGAAGGCCGCTACAACCTGGGCGTTCTCCTTGCCGAGAGCGGCGATCTCGCGCTGGCCGAAAAGCAACTCGCCGAAGCGCACAAGCTTGCGCCGAACGCGGAGGACGTCGTCGTCGCGCTCGGTGAGGTGCGACGGCGCCTCGGGGATTTCGACGGCGCCGCCGACGTGCTCGACGCCTTCGTGAAGGCGAACCCACAATCGACGCTGGCTCGCACCGCGCTCGTCACGTCGCTTCGGGAAGCGGGAGAAATCGACAAAGCCATCGGCGAGGCGCAGGCGGCGCTGATCCGCAACGCCAGCGATCCGTACGCGCTCTCCGAGCTCGCGCTCGCGCAGCTCGAGCGCGGCGAGCTCGACACGGCGGAGCTGCTCAGCAAGGAAGCGCTCAAGGCGACTCCGCCTCGCGCCGTCGCCGAGCGAACGGCGGGACTCATCGCCCTCAAGCGCGGCGACGACGCCGTCGCGTTCCGACACTTTCAGCGCGCGGGTGAGCTCGACCCCGAGGATACGACGGCCCGCATCAACATCGGTGTCGTGCTCCTGCGCGCGGGCGTCTACGATCGAGCCTCGACCGAGCTGCGAGCGGTCGTCGAAGCCGATCCGGAGGACACGGACGCCGCCGTCGCGCTCGCGGCGGCGCTGCGGGGCAAAGCCAAGCGCGACAGCTCGGGCTTCTCCGAGTCCGAACGCCTGCTCCGCGGCGTGCTCGAGCGCGAGCCGAAGAATCTTTCGGCGCTCTTCAACCTCGCGGTTCTGTACGCCGACTACATGAAGCGCCCGACCGAAGCCGAGCCGCTGTTCAAGCGCTTCCTGTCGGTGGCTCCCGACAAGCACCCTGCGCGCGCGGAAGCCGAACGCTTCCTCTCGGCAAAGAAGTGACGCCGTGCGCTCCGCTGCAACCTGCCTCTTGACCTTGGGCCGATAGGTTGCAACGCTCGGGCTCGATGCTCGGGCAAAATTCCAGGCTGCCCGGAACGCTCGCGCTGCTCGGCTCGCTGCTCGGCCTTCTGTTCTCGTCGTACTCGACGATGGACTACGCGGAGCACCTGGACCGCGGGCTGCACGACGTGCACTGCAGCATCATTCCGGGCGCTCCCGCAACGTCGGAGGCCGAGGCGTGTCGAGCCGCGATGTACAGCGCTTACTCCGCCCTGTTTCGAGAAGCGACGTGGGGCGGCATCCCCATCTCGCTCTTCGCGATGGGCGCCTTCGCGTTTTTCGCCGGTTTTTCACTGTACCTCTTGATGGCGAAGGGCCAGGCGCCGAAGGCCGCGGTTGTCTTCTTCGCCGCCGTGAGCGTCACGCCGCTCTTGGTTTCGTTGGTGATGCTCACGATCAGCGTCACGAAGCTCGGACACCTCTGCAAGACGTGCGTCGGCATCTACATCTCGTCGTTCCTCGTCGCGGCAGGCGGCCTTGCGGGGCTGCTCACGCTCGGAGGCGAGACACGCCCGCGCGTCGGCCCCCTGCTTCCGTTCGCGTGGCTCGTCGCGCTCGGCGTCGTGACGCTCGTGCCGACGGCCGTCTACGCAGCGAGCGTGCCGGACCAGCGACCGTACCTCGCGAAGTGCGGCTCCCTCAAGCAGCCGAAGATGGCGGCCGGAGCGCCCGTGAAGCTTCGCGGAAGCCGCGCGGTGCAGCCGGTCATCTTCTTCGAGGATCCTCTGTGCCCGACCTGTCGCGCGTTCCACGAACGCTTGCTCACCGAAGACGTGTTCGAGCGGCTCGATGTCGATCTCGTGATGTTCCCGCTCGACAGCGAGTGCAACTGGATGCTCGATACTCCGCTCCACCCGGGGGCCTGCGTCGTCTCCAAAGCCGTGCTCTGCGGCGGCGATCGCGCGCGCCAGGTGCTCGAGTGGGCCTACGAAGAGCAGGTGTATCTCTCGCGGGCCGGGAAGGCGGGCGCGAACGTCATTCGCGCCGCCATCAAGCAGAAATGGGGCGAAGAGCTCTTGCGCTGCGTCGACGAGCGCAAGACCGAGGTGCTCCTGAACCAGCACCTGCATTTCGCGTCCGACAACGCCATTCCCGTCTCGACTCCGCAAATGTATTTGGGCACGCGCCGTATCTGCGACGAGGACACGGACATGGGGCTCCGCTTCACTCTTTCCGAGCTCGCGCCGGAGGTGCTCAAGTGACGGTTCCCGCACAGCCGGCGCCCGCGCCTTCCCCGACACGAGCCGACGGCGGGCTTTCGGGATGGATCGGTGTGGCGTCGGTCGTCGTTTTCGCCGTGGGTGCCGCGATCGGCGTGCGCCTTTGGGTGAGCTCGGCGGCGCGCCGGCTCGAGCATCCGACACAAGAGAAGCCCAAGGCGGCGATCGCGGATCAGGCCGAAGTTTCGTACTGCACGCCGCGCTTCAAGGAGGTGCTCGAGCGCGTGCTCCACTCGTGCGGGCTCGCCAAGGACGAGACCCGGCGCGGCTGCAAGCCGGCCGACGTGAAGACGTTCGCTTCGATCAGCGACGCGGACTTCAACGAGCTCTTCACGCCGCTCAAGGACCGAGGCGCGGTGATTCTTTACGACGAGGGCATGTTCGAGCTCGACGACGGCGCGAAAAAAGTCCTCGAAGACAAGTGGTTCCAGCGCAAGGGGGCGCGCTACTTCTTCGTCGTCGCGCGCGCTTCGAAAACCGGAACGCAGAGCAAGAACCGCGCGCTTTCGCAGAAACGGGCAAACTCCGTGATGTTCCACCTGAACGGAGTCGCCAACGATCCCGAGCTCGACAAGAAGGTCGGCCTGCTTTGGCTCGGCAACGAGTTCGCGCAGCTCTCGAAATCGTATTGCGGTTGGACCACCTCCCGCCCCGACGAGAAGTGCGACGACGAAGCGATCAATCGCAGCGCGTTCGTTTCGTGGGTCGATTGCAGGCTTTGATACGGGATCGATGACGTTCCGCTCTCTTTGCGCATCGTTCGTGCTCCTACTCGCCGCGCTCGCGTGCGACGAGGCGAAGGAGCGGCCGTCGCTCGCGCCGGCCGAGCGTAGTCAGGTGATCGAGCGCAAGGGCAACGCCGCCGAGCAGCCCGCACCCGCGCCGACGCCGAGCGTGACCACGGCGTCGACGCCGAAGCCCCGCAAGGCGCTCTGCGGCGGCAAGCTCGACGCGGAGGGCACGCGCGCTCCGAAAAAGCCCATCTCGCGCATGGCGGCGGCAGGCGAAGCCGAGCTCGCCGAGGACCCGGCGCTGAGCGGCGGTTTCACGTGGGTGAACTTCTGGGCTGCGTGGTGCGTGCCGTGCCGGGAGGAAATTCCGCGCCTCATGGGCTGGCAGAAGAAGCTCTCCGGCTCCGGTAAGGCGTTTCGTCTCCATTTCGTATCGGTGGACGACGACGAGCGCCAGCTCCAGAAGTTTCTCGGAGAACAGCCGGCGGGCGGCCTTCGCTCGACGTACTGGCTCAAGGAGGGCAAGGAGCGCGAGGACTGGCTCACGGCCGCGGGCCTGAGCTCGGATCCGGAGCTGCCCGTGCACCTGCTCGTCGACGCGCGCGGGAAGGTTCGCTGCCGCGTTCAGGGCGCCGTCGAGGACGCCGACTACGCCGATCTCGTCTCGTTGATCGGCGGGTGAGCGCGCGATTTAGTAAAGTTTCAAGCGGAGAACGACGTGGGTGTGTTCCTTACACGCGTCGCCCTGCGAGCGCCTTGCGATGCGGCAGGCTTCGCGACAAAATGCGCGTTCGCTCGGCTTTCCACTTTCATCGAGAGGAGTTCGGCATGCAACGCTTGTTCGGGTCGGTACTTGCGACACTGGCGCTGACGGTCGCCGCTGGTTCCGGCTGCAGCAGCGACGAGGACGACGGAGGTTCGGGCGACGGCTCGGGCACGGGCGGCTCGTCCGAAGGCGGAAGCGGCGGAACGAACCAAGGCGGCAGCTCGGGGGCGGCTCAGGGCGGAAGTGCAGGGAGGGGCGGAAGCGGCGCGACGACGTCGGGCGGCGGGAGCGGCGCGACCGGGGGGAGCGGCACGACGGGAGGGACGGGCGCGACGGGCGGAGCGGGCACGACGGGAGGCAGCGGCGGCTCGAGCGGCACGGGCACGGGCAAGAGCTTGGCGGCCGATTTCGCGCGCAAGCTCGGTCGCGAGCCGAACTTCCTCATCGGCATGGGGAACGACCTCGAGAACGATCACAACCAAGACGGCGCGTACACGCTCGGCGTGACGATGGACATCCACTACGCGTACTTGGTCGGTCTGCCCGGCCAGGGCGGTTGGCCCGACTGGAACGCCGGCGGCACGTTCGTGAACATCCTCGCCGACTCGGCCGACGATCACGGCACGACGCCCATGTACGACGCGTACAGCATGGCGGCGGCCGGTGAAGCGAACGAAGCCGTGCTGACCGACCCCGGTTACATGGGTCCCTGGTGGGAGCAGATGGAGCTCTTGTTCGAGCGATTGGCGGTGTTCGACAAGCCGGCGATCGTGCACGTCGAGCCCGATTTCTGGGGATTCCAGCAGAACCTGTCCGGCGGCGATCCGGAGAGCATCAGCGTCCTCATCCACGATCACGTCGATGGCTGCGACGATCAGCCGGAAAACCTCGTCGGTTTCGGACATTGCATCATCAAGCTCTCACGCATGATCTCGCCGAAAGTGGTGATCGGATTCCATGCCTCGCGCTGGGGCGGGACGCCGGCGAGCATGGTCGAGTTCTTGACCGCGGTCGGCGCCGACGAAGGGGACTTCATCGGCATGGACATGCTCGATCGGGACGCCGGCTGCTTCGAAGAGCACACGGATCCGAACTGCCAGCGCAACGACGGCCCCTGGTACTGGGACGAAACGAACCAGACGAGCCCGAACTTCCACGAGTACCTCGCGTACTCGAAGACGATCGGCGACGGCCTCGGTCTGCCGATCCTCTGGTGGCAGATCCCGTTCGGCGTCCCGAGCGATACGCCCGGAGGCAGCGCGGGTCGCTACCGCGACAATCGCGTGCGCTACATTTTCAGTCACATCGAAGAGTTCATCGCGGCGGGCGGTGTCGGCGCCGCCTTTGGTGTCGGCGCCGGCAACCAGACGTACATCGACTCGGACGGCGGCCAGTTTCGCACCGCCGTGAACGCGTACTTCGACAACCCGGTGCCGCTCGAGTAGCGGTCACGGCGGGCGAGCGTCAGCCCTGCGGGTCGGGAGCAGCCCCGGTGCTCTCGCGCGGCACGAGGCTCATCGGGAACTCGTGCGTGCGTCCCGTCGACGACTTGCCTTCGACGGACGCGAGCAAAAAGCGCGAGGCGGCCTCCCCCATCTCGCGCATTTCCTGGCGCACGGTGGTGAGGCCGGGCCAGTACATGCTCGCGGCGGGCGTGTCGTCGAAACCCACGACGGAAACGTCTTTGGGGATACCGACGCCGGCGGCCTGCAGCGTACGCATGAAATAGACCGCCATGATGTCGTTACCGAGGACGACGGCCGTGGGCGCGCGCGAGCGGCTCGTGCGGAGCCAGCGCTTCGCGTATTCCACGCCCGCTTCCTTGTGATAGCGCGCGAAAATCACTTGGCTTTCGGGGAGCTTCACCTTGAACGCGGCGAGCCCCTCGGTGAGCCCTTCCAGGCGCTGGCGCGTATCGACCGACTCTTGCGGGCCTCCCACGAAGGCGATGCGCCGATGCCCGAACTGGTACAGGTGCTCGGCGATCGCCTTGCCCGCGCCGACGTTGTCGCTGCGGAACACCTCGTAGCCCTGAAACTCGTCGTCCGGTTCGATGAGCACGATGGCAAGGCCCGCGCGTCGCGCCGACTCGACGAGCTGGCGCTCGCGCTGCTTCGAGCCCACGAAGATGATCCCGTCGACGCGACGGTCACGAATCCACGACGAGACCGTGGTCGAGTCGTACCGTTCGCGGAGCACGAGGCTTCCGACGAGCAGCGACAGGTGCTTGCTCGTGAGCTCGGCCTCGATGCCCCCGAGGATCTGCGTCATCCATTGGCCCTGCGTCGTCTCCATCACGAGACCCACGCAGCCGGCCCTGCCGAGGGAGAAATTCCTGGCGGTCGTCCACGGCGTGTAGCCGAGCTTCTGGATGACCTTGCCGACGCGCATGCGCACTTCCGCGCTCGCGTAGCCGCCGTTGATGACGCGTGAGACCGTGCTCTTCGACACCCGCGCATGCCGCGCGACTTCCGCGATGTCGGTTCGCCTTGTTACTGCCCGTCCGTTGCCCAAAAGCTCCGCGGACCATACTACAGGACGGCCCGCGGATAGCACCGGGCGCAGTTTTCCGTACCTTCTGCTATCGCCGGCCGGCGCTCGGGGGCGGCCCGGGGCGCCCCCTCATGCCCATGCCTGACGGGTACCGCTGTAGGCCGCGACGAGGTCGTGGGCACCCGACTGGCGGGCGACCTCGATGGCCTGGTCGATGTACCCCATGGCCTCCTTCGAGCGCTGCCGGCCGTGGGCGACCTGGGCGAGCTCGGAGAGCACCCGGGCCCGGTCGGCACCGCTTGGGCCCGTGAGGTCGAGCGCTTCGCGCCAGATGCCCTCCGCGTCCGCGTAGTTGCCGGAGCGGGCGAGGGCCGCCCCGAGCTTCCTCGAGAAAATGACCACGGCGCGCAGGGGGTCGTCGAGCTCGCCGCGTGCGATCTCTTCGCGCGCCATCTCGAGCCCGCGCCGGAGGGCGAGCGTCTCGCTGTCCACGTCGCCGCGAAGCGCCGCTCGTTCCGCGACCTGCTCCAGCAAGAGCAGGGCCTGGAACGAGTCGCGCGCGTAATACGCGTGTTGCGCGCGCGCCTCGAGCGGCGTCTTCAACTTCTCGGCGATCAGCAGCGCGCGACGGTTGAGATCGCGGCGGACACCGGCGGGAAGGCCGGCGAGAACGACGTCGCGGAGGAGCGGGTGGGCCGTCGTGAGGTTACCCCGGAAGTCGGGCAGGATCATGCCGGCGCGGCGGATCTCGTCGAGCGTCTGGTCGAGCCCGTCTGGGTTCTGCAGAAGCTCTGCGAGCAGCCCGAAGCTCGCACCTTCGCCGACGACGGCGAGGACCTGGAGCGCGCGGCGCGAGTTCGGCGCGAGGGTGTCGACGCGCAGCGCGATGAGATCGGCGAGGCGGCGAGGCGGGTCGCTGCCGCCCTCGATGGAATAGCGCATGACTTGCTCGACGTAGAGCGGCAGGTAGCCTCGGGCGCTCTCGTCGATGCGCACGCGCTCCCCGGAGGGATGCGTCTTCAAGAGCAGCAGCACCGCGCCGAAGGCGAGCCCTGCGAGGCGGCGGGACGGCACGTCGCTGCCCCAGCCGGGCTCGAAGCCAGGAATGTGCGCGGCGACGACGAGCGTCGTCCGGGGGCGCGGCGTCGCCACGAGATCGGCGAAGGCGCTGCGACTGAGCTCGTCGATGCGATGGAGCTCGTCGATGCAGAGGACGACGCGACCCGATTGGGCTCGCCGTGCCGCCTGCTCGACCGCCCAGACGAGCGCGTCGGCGCGGGCTCGCCGCCGCTCGTCGGTCGAGCGTCCGTCGGCGCGAGGCGCGTCTTCGAGGGTGTCGCGCACGCCCTGGATGACGCGCGGCGGGACGCCGTTCAAGCTGCCGCCGAGGATCTGTTCGGCGCTCCTGCCGCTCAGGGCGATGAGTGCTTCGCGGAGCGCATGGTGCGGCACGTCCGCGACGTAGGGATCCGGCCCGACCGTGACGACGACGTCGCCGTCTTTTTCGGCGCGCTGGGTGAGCTCCTGCAGGAGTCGTGATTTGCCCGCGCCGGGCTCGCCGACGAGCCGCACCGCCGAGAGCCTGCCGCTCGTGCCCTTGCGAGCCTGCTCGAGCCACGAAAGCTCGTCTTCGCGGCCCACCATGGGGAGCGGGAAGACCGGCGCCACGACGGGCTCGGGGACTCCGCTTCGCACGGGCAAGCGCGCGCCGCATTCGCCGCAAAACTTCGTGAGCGCGACGACGAGGCCGCACGCCTGGCAGTTGACGACGCCTACCGGCGGCACCGACAGCCGCTGCTCCCACGCAGAGCCCGAGGGGGGCACGCTCTCGATGATGGTGAGGGCCGCGCGGAGCGCTTCCGCGAATTCGGCGGCGTCGTGATAGCGATCGCGGGAATCCTTCGCCATCGCGCGGAATACGACGCTGACGAGCGGCTCCGGAATCGAGCGTTCCGGGGCCACCTGCCGCGGATCGGGCACCGGAATCGTGAGGTGCATCATCACGACCTGCGTCGGATTGTCGGCTTCGTAGGGCAGCCGCCCCGTGAGGAGCTGAAACAGCATGACGCCCACCGAGTAGAGGTCGCTGCGCCCGTCGATCGCGTCGCCGCGCCCCTGCTCGGGCGCCATGTAGTCCGGAGTGCCGCACACGATGCCCGGGCTCGTCACGTTCGAGGGCGCCTGGGCGTCGGCCTTGAGCTTGGCGAGTCCGAAGTCCACGACCTTCACGAAGTCGCCACCGCGCCGGAGGGGCTCGAGAATCACGTTCTCGGGTTTGAGATCGCGGTGAACGATGCCGAGGTCGTGCGCTTCGCCGAGCGCCGCAAGCACCTGGCGCAGTACGTCGACGATGCGGCCGAACGACAGCGGTCCTTCCTCGTGGGCGACGCGCGCGAGATCCTTGCCCCGCAAGAACTCCATCACGAGGTACGGCTGACCGTCCTCGGTGCGACCGAAATCGAAGACGGCGACGGAGTTCGGGTGGTTGAGCTGGCTCGCGGCGCGCGCTTCGGTCATGAAGCGGAGCGCCGAGTTCTCGTCCGAGAGCAGGTGGGGATGGATGATCTTCACCGCGACGGTGCGGCCGAGGGCGCTCTGCTGTGCCCGATACACGCGGCCCATGCCGCCGACGCTGATGAGGTCGAGGATGTGATGACCGCCGGGAAGGGTCTTTCCGACGAACTTGTCCACCGACGAACCCACGGTTCCGACGGGGAATCCGCAGGCCGGACAATACTGGTGCTCGAGCGCGCAGCTCGACCCGCAGTGGGGGCAGATTCGCGTCACGGGCTCGGGGGTGGGCATGTGCAACGAACGGTGGCTGCGCGAGCCCCCCATTCTAGCCGCATGTTAGGATGGGCGGAACCATGTCCGGTCGTGTCCGCCTGGGCGAGCTCCTCGTGACCGCCCACATCATCAGCCGCGGCCAACTCGACCAGGTGCTCGCCTTCCAGAAAAACGACGGCCGGCGGCTCGGTAAGATCCTCGTCGAGCAGGGATTCGTGACCGAAACGCAGGTGACTCAAATCCTCTCCCAGCAGCTCAGCGTCCCCTGGGTCTCCCTTCACCACATCGATTTTTCGCGCCAGCTCCTCGATCTCGTGCCGGAGGAGCTCGCCGAGCGTCACTGTCTGGTACCGATATTCGTGCGCCGCGTGCGCGGCCTCGGCGAGACGCTTTACGTTGCCATGGACGACCCGACCGACGAGGCGGCGCAAAAAGCCGTTTCGGAGTTCGCGGGCCTGCCCGTTCGCACGATGATCGCGCCGCCCACGGACATTCGTGCCGCGATTCGCGCTTACTATGGCGGCGGTAGCGACGCGGAGCCGCCTCCCGAATCCATCGCGGAGCTTCGGGAAGAAGACGTGCAGGTGGCGCATTCGCCGGCGCCCCCGGCACGGGCGGCGTCGCCTGCTCCCGAACCGCTTCCGCCGCCACCCGTCGTTCCCGACATCGAGCGCTCGCCGACAGCGCCTGCCGTCACGTCGTCGCCGCGTCCCCCGGCGGACAGCTCGCCGCAGATCGAAGCGCGCGAGGTGTCGATGCCCGCGCCGCCGCGCCAGAAGCGACGCCGGAAAATGGTGACGCTCACGCTGCTCGACGGGACGCGCGTGAACCTCCCCGCCAAGTCGTCGCCGCCCGAAAAGGGCGAAAAAGAAGCGCCCGCCGAGCTCACCGCGCGCGATCTCGTCGCGGCGCTCCGAGCCGTGAGTCACGGCGCGGACGCGCGGGAAATCCTGGGCGACACGGTGCGCTGGGAGCCCCTTTTCGCGGCGCTCCTCGAGCTGCTCTTGAAGAAGCACCTCATCGCGGACTGGGAGTTCGTCGAAGAATACAAGCGCTTGTAGTCAGCGCTCGAACCGGGCGGCGCGCTCGAGCATGACCCACGGCGACAGGCCGGCGTCCGCGCGCTTCGGCGCTTCGGTTGCGTCGCGGTGCGATACGAACGCCGCGGCTGCCGCCGCGAGTACCTCGTCCGAGAGAGCGCTCGCGGGCGCCCCTGCGAGCAGCGCCCCGAGCTCGCGCTCGACGAACGTCGTGTCGTAGTCGCCCGCCTGGACGTTCGGCGACGCGCACAGCCGCTCGAGAAGGTCGAGGTTCGTCGCGACACCGGTGATGACGCATTCGCCGAGCGCCCGCCGCAAGCGCGCGAGCGCCTGCGGGCGATCGGGCGCCCACACCGAGATCTTCGACAAGAGCGGGTCGTAGTGGCTGCTCACGCGCGACCCCGAGCGAACGCCGGAGTCCTCGCGAACTCCGGGGCCGCTCGGCGAAACCCAGTGCTCGATCGCGCCGGGGCTCGGCGTGAAACCCTGCGCCGGATCCTCGGCGGTGATGCGCGCTTCGAGCGCGGCGCCGCGGCGGGCGGGCGGCTCGGGGGCGATGCGCTCGCCCGCGGCGATCTCGAGCATCGAGCGCACGAGGTCCATTCCCGTGACGAGCTCGGTGATGGGGTGCTCGACTTGGAGGCGGGTATTCATCTCGAGGAAGTAGAAGCTCCCGGAGCGATCCAACAAGAATTCGAACGTGCCCGCCGAAAAATAGCCAATCGAGCGGGCGCCCTTCACCGCAACGTCGCAGAGCGCGTCGCGGGTCGCGGCGTCGAGGACGGGACACGGGGTTTCCTCGACGATCTTTTGGTGGCGGCGCTGGAGCGAGCAATCGCGCTCGCCCAGGTGCACGACCGTTCCCTCGCGGTCTCCGAGCACCTGCACCTCGACGTGGCGCGCGTGCTCGAGCGCCTTTTCGATGTACACGGTGGGGCTGCCGAACGCCTTTTCGGCCTCGCTTCGCGCGCGCTCGAGCGCCGTGGCGAGCTCGGCCTCGTTCATGACCAGGCGCATGCCCTTGCCGCCGCCGCCGTTCGCCGCTTTGACGAGCAGGGGAAACCCAACGCTCGCCGCGGTCGCCCGCGCCTGCTCGAGGGTCTCCGCGGAGCCGCCCGGAACGATCGGCACGCCCGCGCCGGCCATCGCCGCCCGGGCGCGCTGCTTCTCGCCCATGGTGCGAATCGCCTGACTCGGCGGGCCGATGAACGCAACGCCG
>DASUTR010000271.1:0-4439 GCA_036374535.1 Polyangiaceae bacterium | reverse complement strand
CGCCCGGCCTGGAGGTACTGATCGTCGACGTTGAGATCCACGGGCTGCATTGCGGGGGCGACGCAACCGCCCGTGCCGGGGCCGGAGCCGCCGCCGCCACCCATGGCAGTCAGCCGCTGTTCGACCTCGCGCATGGACGTGAGGTGGGCGTCGAGCTTCACGCGATCCTCCGCGCCGACGATCGCCTTCAAGCGCTCGGTCTCCGCGCGCGAAATATCGAAGACGCTCGTTCGCTGCGCGCGCAGGCGCTCGGCCGCCGGATCCGACATGCCGGGCGTTCCGGTCATTCCGCCGAACAGCGCCGAGAACACGTCGGCGGGATTTTCGCGCGGCGGAATCGGCTGGTTCGAAGCGCGGTAAGAGATGCGCGCGCGCACCTCGGCGTCGCGCACGTGAACGCCGAGCTGCAGGCTCTTGAACGTCGTCATCGGGTTCAGCCGATCGACGAGCGCCTGATCGATGGATTGACCGCTGCCCCAGCCTGAAGTCGTGTTGCCGAAGCTCTCGAACTCGCTGCCCGAGTTCAGCGGCCGCGCCGTGAGCAGGCCGCCCGTTCCGCGCGCGTGTTCCGAGCCGAGCGTACCGCCGAGCGCGCCGTTCTGGAGCGAGGGGTTCAGGCGGATACCGCGCGGGAAGAGGAGCTTCGCCTTGTACGGCTCGAGCGGCGTCGTGAGCGCTCCGAGCGTGTAGTTCGTCTCGGTCCCCGTCGGCCAGAACATCGCGTTACGCGTACCGTTCGGGGTCATGAAAACGACCAGGCGCGTGGGCGAGCCGGTCTGACCGTCGACGCGGCCGGCGTCGAGCAGCGGGACCGCCGCCGTCGCGGCGAGCCCGCCGCGCAGCAGGTTTCGGCGCGTGAACCGCAAGGGATTCGTGGAGCGTTTGGAATCGGTCATGGCGTCACCGCGGCGCGGTTCATGAAAGCGTCCGTTTGCGTCATCGCCACGACGAGCTCGATGAGGTCGCCGTTCGAAGAAGTGAACGCGCTCTGCAGCGCGCCGAGCGAGCAAGAGTCGACGGTTGCTTCGAGCCGCGAAGACGCGAAGCGGAACCATTGCGTCGCGACGCAGTTTCTCACCTGCACGCTGCCCGCCAGCTTCTCGGCGAGCTCGCCGACGCCGTTGAAGGGCCCGGCGAGCGTCGGGTCCGTCGCTTCGAAGATCTCGCCCGATACGTCGATGGGCTTTCCGCCGTCCATCTCTCGGTAGACCCCCATTGCGTCGAAATGCTCGAAGGCGAGCCCGATGGGATCCATGCCGACGTGGCAGCCGTAGCAGCTCTCGGCGGCGGTCAGGTGCGCGCCGAAGCGCTCGCGCGCCGTCGCGTTCGGGTCGACCTCGGGCAGCGAGATGTTCACGTCGTCGGGCGGCGGCGGGGGCGGCTGGCAGAGCATCATGGCTCGCACGAACTTCCCGCGCAGCACGGGCGAGGTCTGATCCGGGTGACCCTGCACCGAGAGAAAGCCGGCCTGCGTGAGGATGCCCGCGCGGCCCTGATTCGCCGGAAGCTCGACGCGCATGGGCGTGGTCTCGCTGCCTGCGGGCGCCGTGACGCCGTAGAGCGCGGCGAGCGGACCGCTCACGTACGCGACGGGCGCCGTGAGCAGCGTACGGAGCGAGTGGTCGCCCGAGAAGAGCACGTCGTTCAGAAAAGCCGGAAGCTCGCGCGCCATGGCGTCGCGAAGCTCCGTCGAGAACGTCGGGAAAAGCGCCGTGTTCTTCGTCGTGATCTCGAGCCGGTTCGTGTTCGTCCACTGTCCGAAGAAGTTCGCGATGGAAATCTTTGCTTTCGGATCCGCGAGCATCTGGCGCGCCTTCTCGCCGACTTGCTCCTTCGTGGCGAGCGCACCGTTCGCCGCGGCGTCGAGCAGCGCGTCGTCGGGGCCCGAGGCCCAAATCAGATACGAAAGGCGCGTCGCGAGCTCGTACGGATCGAGCGCGACCAGGCGCTGTCCCGCTTCGACGCCGCGCGGAAGCTCGAGCCGATACAGGAAGTTCGGCGACTGGAGCGCCGCGCGAATCATCACCTCGATGCCCTCGGCGTGGCTGCCGCCGGTTCGCCCCGCGGTGTACGCGGTCATGAACGCGGTCTCGTCCTCGCTCGTCAGCGGACGGCGGAAGGCGCGACGGCCGAAGCTTCGCGCGAACTCGCGCGCGCACGCTTCCTCGCCCGCGGAGGCGGCGTCGCACGGCGCGAGCGCTCCCAGGTTCTGCACGGCGCTCTTCGCGAGCGCTTCGGAGGCGAGCACGTACTTTTCGGCGTGGAGCGCCGACACGGTGAGCACTCCTGCGTTGTTGTCGAAACCGTTCGTCACCTCGTCGGCGGGAAGGTCGCGCGCGGGTGCGGGGTCGACGTGCAAGAGCTCTCGCACCGTGTTCGCGTACTCGAAGCGCGTGAGGCGACGGAGCGGCGTGCGCGCGACTTCGACCGTCGGACAATCGTTCGTGCTCGGCGTACCGATCGCTCCCGTGCCGCCCGAGCCGGAGGAGGAGCCGCCGCTTCCGCTCACGCCGCCCGTGCCGCCGGCGCTCGTTCCCGCGGACCCGCCCGTCGCAACGGCTCCGGAGCTTCCGCTCTCGCCGCCCCCGCTCGGCTCGCTTGCCGTGGCTCCCGAACAACCCGACGCAAGGGCGAGCAGCAGAGCCGGCTCGAGGAAAATCCGCACGGATCGCATCGCGCTTAATTCCCGCAGGGCGAACAACCGTATTTCGAAAATGGGCTCGAAGCGAGAGAGAGCTCCGCGGCGGGCGCCCGAATTGGGTTTAAAGGACGTGCCACGTCGAAACTTCCTGCGCCGCTGGAAGGCGTAGACGATCCACGCGCAACGCTCGGGGGGTTCGTAACCGGAGCGCGACGCCGAAGGCGCCCGCTGCGTTTTCCCTCACGTCGCGTTTCTGCCGCCGTCGCGAGCGATCGAGGGCGCCCCCCCACGGCCGGATCACTCGCCGGTGATGCCCCTACCGGTGATGCCCTGAGGCTCCGAAGGAGGCTCGGGCACCACCGCCGTTGGTGCGGGCGTTGGCGCGGGCGGCGGCGTCTGAAGCGTGAAGGTGGTCGCCGTGGGCGGAGGAGGAGGCGGAGGAGGAGGAGGAGGCTGCGGGCTCGGATCGACCGGCTCGATGGGGAGCTCGACCTTCGGAGCCGAATGAAAGATCGACTGCACGACGTTGCTCGGCGCGGAGTCGCCCGGAGGTTCGGCCGCGGGGATCGCCCGCCGTGTCATGCGTGCGAGCGAGCGCGACTCGTCCCCAGTATTCGAAGTGGGCTCGTCGTTCGCCGACGCGGCGTTCGTTCCGAGACGTGAGGACGGGGTACGCGTGAGGCGCTCGCGTCCCGATACGGCGACGCCGAAATCCTCCGGCACGATCGCGACGGCGAGCGCGACGAACGCGAGCGACCCCGAGACGAGCACGACCGACGGCGTCCAACGCCAGCCGACGAATCGCGCGACCCAAACGGGAGCTTGCATTCGAACACGTCGTCTTAGCACTCGCGGGAACTTAACGGAGCCTCGCGACTCGGTTTTTTTCGTGACCCACACGGAATACGCGTATGCACGAGCGGTTATGCTCGGACTCGCCATGGACGCTTTTTCTCCCACGAAGCGATTTCTCTCGCCGCTCGCGCTCGCGCTCCTCGCGCTCGGCTGCCAGAAGGAAGCGGCTTCGAGCGAGCCCCCCAAAGAGTCGGCGACCGCAGCCGCGCCGAGCGCTCGCCAGGATCCGCCCGTGCCGAGCCCGTCCGCCATCGCGAGCATGGCGCGCGCGCCCGCCAACGAACAGCCGTTCATGGGGCAAGATCAGCGCGTCGGCAAATACGTCGAGACGAGCGCGTACAAGATTCGCGTGGATCGCCTGGTGCGCTGCGCGGATCCGGCGCCCACCGAAACGGTGCCCGAAGATCGCAAGGTGCGCGTCGGCGCCAAGGTCGGTATTTTCTCGAGGTACGATGGGTTCTTCGTGTCGCCGCAGGATGTCACGCTCGAGAAGGACGGCGTCATCATCAACTCGGAGCGCAAGCTCAAGACCAGCGCCGAATGCGCGCCGCTGCTCGAGCAGAAGCGCATCGACCACGATGAAGCGCTCGAGGGCTTCGTGGTATTTCAGGTGCCGGACGAGACGTTCGTGAAGAACGGCGTCGTCGCGTTCAAGCCGACCCGCTGGGGCGGCGCGCCGCGCACCGAAATCAAGGTCGCAGCGAAAGACTTCGTCACCGGCGCCGCGAGTGCGACGCCGGTAGCGAAGTGATCGGTCTCGTTCGAACGCAGCGTACGGGTTAGGGCGCTTCGGTCTCACCGGTGTCGGCGAGCTCTTTCCGCGTTTGCGCGAGCGAATCGTTGTACGCGCGCTCGTGCTCGAGCACGTGCCCGTCCTTGCCGTCGATGCCCTTACCCATGAGGATGTCGGCGAGATCGTTCCCGCCGAGCGCTCGAAGCGCGG
>DASUTR010000270.1:0-21303 GCA_036374535.1 Polyangiaceae bacterium | reverse complement strand
GAGGCCGCCCGGCTTGAGGTCCTTGATGTTGGCCTTGAGCGCGGCGGGGTTCATCGCGACGAGGACCTCGGGCTGGTCGCCCGGGGTGAAGATGTCGCTCGAGGAGAAGTGCAGCTGGAACCCGGACACGCCGGCGAGCGTGCCGGCGGGCGCGCGGATCTCCGCGGGGAAGTCGGGGAACGTCGCGAGGTCGTTGCCGGCCAGCGCGGTGGTGTTCGTGAACTGGCTCCCGATGACCTGCATGCCGTCGCCGGAGTCGCCGGCGAAGCGGACTACGGCGCCGCGGATCACTTCACGGGGGGCACCGGTAGAGGGGGTGGTGGTCATGAGTGGTTCTTCGCGAAAAAGTGGGGAAATCTTTGCCCCTCGGGCCAGATTGTCAAGCAAACCGATGGGGAAATGGGGAAGTTGGCCGGCCGACGGGTCGCGCTCGCTTCGGTGGCGGAGTGTACCCGGATGAGGCGCGGTCGGTTAGCCCAAACTCTCCGCAAAAAGCAGGGCCACGCAAGCTCGGCATGTGTCTGGATTCCGCCGACTTCGGGGTTCTACCGAGCGACAGCGGCTCAGTTCGGACCCCGGCGGCCGAAGGCGGCCCCGCGACGCCCTGCAAGTCTTGGAGGACCAGATCACGATCCGCGATAGAGACCGGGCCTACGACGAACCGGCGAGACCAGCGCCGGCAGGGCGAAGAGCGGATCGGTCGCAGGGCGGAGATTCCGCCGCGACCGAAGGACGTCTTCAAACCCGAATGTCGCATGGCCTCTAGAACCAATTATCTCGAATAATACTCGACGACGTACTGCTCGCGCATGCTCGGTTCGTTCATCTCGTCGCGAACCGGCATCGACTTGAAGGTTCCGCTCATCGCGTCCTTGTCGACCTCGAGCCAGCTGCCGCGCGGGCGGCTTTCGGCCATCGCGAGCGCCGCCTGGATGAAACCGATCTGCTTCGAACGCTCGTCGATCTCGAGCTTGTCGCCGGGGTTCACGCGGTAGCTCGGGATGTTGACGCTCTTGCCGTTCACCTTGACGTGGCGATGCAGCACGAGCTGGCGCGCCTGCGCGCGGCTCGACGCGAAACCCATGCGAAGCACGACGTTGTCGAGGCGGCGCTCGATGAGACCGAGCATCTCTTCGCCGGTTCGACCCGGAAGGCTCGTGGCCTCGCCGTACGCGCGGGCGAACTGGCTCTCGAGCAAGCCGTAGATGCGGCGCATCTTCTGCTTCTCGCGCAACCGCAAGCCGTACTCGCTGAGCTTGATGCGTGCCTGACCGTGCTGGCCGGGGGGATAAGGCCGCCGCGTGACCGAGCATTTCTCGGTAAAGCAGCGAGCGCCTTTCAAATAGAGCTTCCCGCCTTCGCGGCGGCAGAGCTTGCAAACGGGTCCAACGTAACGCGCCATCGTCTTAGCCTCTCGTTCCTCAGACCCGGCGCCGCTTGGGCGGGCGGCAACCGTTGTGGGGAATGGGGGTCACGTCGCGAATCAGCGTGACCCGGAAACCAGCGTGCTGGAGCGCCCGGAGCGCGCTCTCGCGTCCCGCACCGGGACCCTTCACGAACACGGCGACCGAACGCACCCCGTGCTCCATCGCGCGACGCGCGGCCTCTTCGGCGGCGAGCTGCGCAGCGAACGGCGTGCTCTTGCGCGAGCCCTTGAAGCCGCGCGAGCCGGCGCTCGCCCACGAGAGCGCCGCACCGTTGAGGTCGGTGATCGTGACGATCGTGTTGTTGAACGTCGACTTGATGTGGACGATGCCCGCGTAGATGTTCTTGCGAACGACTTTTTTCTTCGGGCCCGGCGCGGCCGACGGACTTCCGGACGAGGATGCAGCGGTTTTCTTAGCAGCGGCCATGGTTCATTCTCACGAGGGGGCAGCGGAACGCCGCGCCATGCTCTTGCGCGGACCCTTGCGAGTGCGCGAGTTCGTTCGGGTGCGCTGACCACGCACCGGGAGTCCTTTGCGATGTCGGAGCCCGCGGTAAGAACCGAGGTCCATCAGGCGCTTGATTGCCTGCTGCACCTCGCGCCGCGCGTCACCCTCGACCTTGAGGTTCGCTTCGATCGCGTCGCGGATCGCCTTCACGTCGGATTCCGTGAGCTCGTCGACCTTCTTCTGCTCGGGAATGTTCGCGATCTTGCAGAGCCGCTTCGCCCAGACCGGGCCGATGCCGTAGATGTAAGGAAGGGCATAGGCAATCGCCTTGCGCCGGGGAAGATCGACTCCGCTGATACGTGCCATCGCTTAGCCTTGCCTCTGCTTGTGCCGCGGGTTCGTGCAGATGATTCGCAAGACGCCGCGTCGGCGGACGATCTTGCACTTGTCACAAATCTTCTTGACGCTCGGTCGGACCTTCATGGCTTCACGTTCTCTCGTGGGTTTTCGGGACCCCGGCCCCGAAAACATTTCACTAAAGCTTCTCCACTATCTGCGCTCGGTTCGCATCCCTTGAGGAAAGCTCGACGCGGACTTTGGAACCGCTGATCAGCCGGACCACGACGTGTCTCAGGCTCGGTGCCATTCCGGCGAGCACTTGACGCCCGTCCGAAAGTCGCACGCGGAAGAGAGCGCTCGGGAGCACCTCTTCGATCGTTCCGATTCCAGATTCCTTCGTTCTTGCCTCCAGCTACTTCGAGAGCCCGAGCGCTGCGAGCACTCGGGCGGTGATTTCTTCCGGCTTTCCCACTCCGTCGACTCGGCGCAGGAGCGCGAGCTTTTCGTAGTGGGGTGAGAGTACTTCGGTGACCGCCTCGTATTCGGCGATGCGCTTCTTGACCGTTTCCTCCTGATCGTCGGCTCGTTGCTCGAGCTCGGCGTCAGAGGGGGGCGGACTATACTTCAAGTGATAGATCCGTCCAGTCCGCTTGTCCGTGCGGCGGAGGACCGCCCGCTCCACCAAGAGGTCCTTCGGGACGTCGATCTGAACGACGCGGTCCAGGGGCTGCCCCAGGCGTTTCAGCAGGGCGTCGAGCGCCTGCGCCTGGGCCAGGGTCCTAGGAAATCCGTCCAGGATGAAACCCTTCGCGGCGTCCGGCTGCTGAACGCGCTCCTCCACGAGCCCAATCACGACCTCGTCCGGGACGAGCTTGCCGGCGCTCATGAAGGACTCGGCTTGTTTGCCGAGGGGGGTTCCCGCCTTGCGCGCGGCGCGCAGCATGTCTCCCGTCGAGATCTGCGGAATGCCCAGGCGCTCGCGGAGCACCTCGGATTGCGTGCCCTTGCCGCTGCCAGGCGGACCCAGAAAGACGATCCTCACGCGGGTCTCCGGCCGCTCAGGCGCGTCATGCGGGGACCCGTGAGTCCTTCGTAACTTCGCGTGATGAGGTGCGCTTCGATCTGATTGACGGTTTCGAGCGCGACGCCGACCACGATCATGAGGCTCGTCCCTCCGAACTGGAAGGGAACGCGGAACGAGCTCGCGATGACTGCGGGCACTACGCAGATGGCCGCGATGTAGATCGCGCCCGCCGTCGTGAGACGCGTGAGCACGCGGTCGATGTACTCGGCCGTTTGCTTGCCGGGACGGATACCCGGAATGTTCGCCTGCTGCTTCTTCAGGTTCTCGGCGACGTCGACCGGCTGGAAGGTGACCGACGTATAGAAGAACGCGAAGAAGATGATGAGGATGGCGAAGAGGGTGTGGAAGATCCAGTCGCCGCGGTTCAGATGCGCGCTGAACGTCTGCATGCCCGGGATGTTGAAGCTCGCGAGCGTCGCCGGGAACATGAGCAAGCTCGAGGCGAAGATCGGCGGGATCATGCTCGCCATGTTCACCTTGAGCGGAAGGTGGGCTCGCTGACCGCCGTAGACGTGCCGCCCCACCTGGCGGCGCGAGTACTGAATCGGGATTCGGCGCTGAGCGCGCTCGAAGAATACGACGATCGCGATGCTCGCGAGGAGCACGCCCGTGAGGAGCGCGATGGTGAGCGGCTCGATGTCCCCCGCGTTGCCCGACCAGTAGTTGCCCGCGGCGCTCGGGATGCCGCTGACGATGCTCGCGAAGATGATCATCGACGTGCCGTTGCCGATGCCGCGCTCGGTCGCCTGCTCACCCATCCACATGATGAGGCCGGTGCCCGTCGTGAGGGTGATGATCGTCATCAGCCGGAAGCTCCAGCCGGGATCGGTCACCACGTCGCCGAAGCGCCCGCCGCCCATGTCGGCGTTGTTCATGCCTTCGAGCATCATGGCGACGCCGAAGGACTGAAAGATGCTGAGAAGGATGGTGCCGTAGCGCGTGTACTGCTCGAGCTTGCGGCGCCCGGCCTCACCCTCTTTGCGTAGCTCTTCGACCTGTTTCGAGACCAGGCCCATGAGCTGCATGATGATGCTCGCCGACACGTACGGCATGATGCCGAGCGCGAAGATCGAGAGGTTCTCGAGCGCGCCGCCCGAGAACAGGTTGAACAGGCCGAGCAAACCGCCCTGCCCGGCGACGATGTTGCGCATCACGCCGCGATCGACGCCCGGCGTCGTGATGAACACGCCGACGCGATAGATGGCGATGACGGCGAGCGTGAAGACGATGCGCCGGCGGAGCTCCGGCACCTTGCCGATGTTGGAAAAGCCTTCGAACGCCGCCACGTGGAAAAGCCCTTCCGGCTACTCCGCGGGCTTCTCGGCCGGGGCGCCCGGCAGGGTCAACTCCACGACTTTGCCGCCCGCCTTCTCGATCTTCTCGCGCGCGCTCGCGGAGAAACGATGGCCCGACACCGTGAGCTTCTTCTTGAGCTCGCCGTCGCCGAGCACCTTGATGACGACGTCGCGTCCCTGAACGAGGCGGGCGTCGCGGAGGGCTTTTTCGTCGACCGTCGCGCCCGCGTCGAAGCGCTCGAGATCGGCCAGGTTGACGATGGCGGTCACGACCGGGAACGGAACGCGGAACCCGCGCTTCGGAATACGCCGCTGAATCGGCGTTTGACCACCCTGGAACGAGAGGTGCCCGAAGTCGCCGCCGTGGCGAGCCTTCTGGCCCTTCGAACCTTTGCCGCAGGTCTTGCCGAGACCGCTGCCGATGCCGCGCCCGAAGCGCTTCTCTTTCTTGTTGCTGCCAGCGGGGGGCGCCAGGCGCGAAAGCACGGTGCTCACGACTTTTCCTCCTCGACGGTAACGAGGTGCAAAACCTTCTTGATCATTCCGCGGAACGACGGCGTGTTCTCGACCACGACCGACGAGCCGCACCCGCGCAACCCGAGCCCGCGAATCACGCGCTCTTGAGGATGAGCGCGGCCGATGGTGCTCGCCACTTGGCGCACCCGCAGGCGACCGATGCTCTTCGCGGCGCTCACGGCTGGCCTCCGGGCGTGATGCCCGAACCAGCGACAATCGACGAAGCCGTGCTCGCCTGAGCCGACGCCGCCGCGACCGGGTAGTCCGCCGCCACGTCGTCCACCGACTTTTCGCGCGACGACGCGACGGCTTCGGGGGAGCGAAGCCGCTGGAGCGCGTCCACCGTCGCGTGAACGACGTTGTGCTTGTTCGACGAGCCGAGGCACTTCGACAGCACGTCGTGGATGCCCGCCGATTCGACGACGGCTCGCACCGCGCCGCCGGCGATGACGCCCGTTCCCGGCGCGGCCGGGCGGAGCAGCACCTTACCCGAGCCGTAATGGCCGGTGATGTCGTGCGGCACGGTCGAGCCGATCATCGGCACGCGGAAGAGGTTCTTGCGCGCCTGGTCGTTGCCCTTGCGGATGGCTTCGGGAACCTCGTTCGCCTTGCCGAGCCCGACGCCCACGTGTCCGGCCTCGTCGCCCACGACGACGAGCGCCGAAAAGCTGAAGCGACGTCCGCCCTTCACCACCTTGGCGACGCGGTTGATGTGGATGACGCGCTCTTTGAGCTTTTCTTCGTCGATGTTGTCCATGGCCATCCTAGAACTCTAGACCGGCTTCGCGAGCCGCTTCGGCGAGGGCTTTGACGCGTCCGTGATAGAGGTATCCGTTGCGGTCGAACACGACCTTCTCGATCTTCTTCTCGAGGCAAATCTTGGCGATCAAAGCACCAACCTTCTTCGCCGCTTCGATCTTCCTGTCCTCGCCCAAGGTTCCCTTGAGGTCGCGCGAAAGCGTCGAGGCGGCTGCGATGGTCTTGCCGCCCACGTCGTCCACGACCTGCGCGTAGACGTGCCCGCGGCTGCGAAAGACGCTGAGCCGCGGACGCTCGGGCTTACCCGAGATTTTCGACCGAATCCGGAGCTTTCGGCGCTCCCTACCCGTGAGATTGCTTGCCATCGCTAGCCTACTTTGCCTTGGCCTTCGCGGCCTTACCGGCCTTGCGCCGGATGTTTTCGCCGCGGTAGCGGATACCCTTGCCACCGTAGGGCTCGGGGGGGCGAATTGCCCGGATGGTCGCCGCGATTTGTCCGAGCAGCGCCTTGTCGGCCGACGTGAGGACGAGCTGAGTGCCCTTCGAATCGGCCGGAACGACGCCCGTAACCGCGGGCGGCAGCTCGACGGTCGCGGGGTGAGAGAGCCCCACCTGGAGCGTGAGGGTCTTGCCCTTCACCTCACAGCGGTAGCCGGTGCCGACGAGCTCGAGGATCTTCTCGTAGCCGACGCTCGCACCCTTCACCATGCTCATGATGAGCGCTCGGCCGAGCCCCTGGAGGCGGCGGCCGTCGCGACCGCCGGCCGAGCTCACGATCTTGAGCGCGTCGCCGTCCTTCTTGGCGGAGATCTGAGCGGGCAGATCGAGCGCGAGCTTGCCCTTCGGGCCCTCGATCTTCACGTTCTGGCCGCTGATCGCCACGTTGACCCCCTTCGGAAGCGGAACGACGCGCTTGCCGACGCGGGACTCTCGATTGGTCTCTGCAGCCGTTTCCATCACCACACCTCGCAAAGGAGCTCACCGCCGACCTTGCGGCGACGTGCCTCGCGATCGGTCATGAGGCCCTGGGACGTGCTGAGGATCGAGACGCCGAGGCCCGAGAGGACCCGCGGGATCTGATCGTGGCGGACGTAGACGCGGCGGCCGGGCCGCGACACGCGCTTCAAACCGTGGAACGCGGCGCGCTTGTCGGGTCCGTACTTGAGGACGATCGTGAGCGTCTGGTGCTTCTCTTCGCCCACGGCGTCTTCACGCACGTCGGCGACGTAGCCCTCGGCCTTCAGGATGTCCGCGATGTTCCGCTTGAGCTTGCTCGCGGGCATGTTCATGAGCTCATGGCGCGCGAGCGCCGCGTTGCGGATGCGGGCGAGCATGTCGGAGATGGGATCACTCGTCATGGGCGTTTTCCCGGGTTCACCAGCTCGCCTTGATCACGCCGGGAAGCTCCCCGCGGAGTGCGAGCTGCCGGAGACACATCCGGCAAAGTCCAAAGTCACGATAGAAAGCGCGCGGCCGACCGCAAACCTTGCAACGATTCATGGCCCGCGTCGAAAACTTCGGCGGACGGTTCAACTTGGCCCATTGACTGGCACGCGCCATGGCTAACTCCTGAACGGCATGCCGAGGCTGGCGAGGAGCTCTTTGGCCTCCTCGTTCGTCTCCGCCGTGGTGACGATGGTGATGTTCATCCCCTTGGTCTTCTCGACTCTGTCGAAGTCGATCTCGGGGAACACGATCTGCTCTTTCAAGCCGAGCGTGTAATTGCCGGCTCCGTCGAACGCTTTGGGCGACGTGCCGCGGAAGTCGCGCACGCGCGGAAGTGCGAGCGTCAGGAGACGATCGAGGAACTCCCACATGCGCTCGCGGCGCAACGTGACCATCGTGCCGATCGGCATGTTCTCGCGCAGCTTGAAGGTCGCGATCGCCTTCTTCGCGCGCGTGATGACCGGCTTCTGGCCGGTGATGGCCGTGAGCTCCTGAACGGCGGCGTCCACGAGCTTGGGATTCGTGACTGCCTCGCCGACGCCCATGTTGATGACGATCTTCGAGAGGCGCGGCACCTGCATGCGGTTCGTGTACGAGAAGCGCTTCATCAGCGCCGGAACGGACTCCTTCTCGTAACGAGCGCGAAGGCGCGGCTCGTAGTCGGTGGCTTCGCTCATTTCTTCGACTCCGAAATTTCAGCGCCGCTCTTGGCGACGCGAACTTTCTTGTCCTTCTTCGACTTGTACGACACGCGCGTGGGCTTGCCGCTCGTCGGGTCGATGGGCATCACCTTGGAGAGCCGGATGGGAGCCTCCACCTCGAGGATACCGCCGCCGCGCTGCGGCGTCGGCCGCAGGTGGCGCTTCACCTGGTTGACGCCTTCGACGATCACCGCGCCGCGATCGGCGAGCACGCGCGTCACCTTGCCGCGCTTGCCCTTGTCGTTGCCGCGCGTGACGACGACCTCGTCACCGACGGAGATGCGCTGCATCAGAGCACCTCCGGAGCGAGCGAGATGATCTTCATGAACTTCTTGGCGCGGAGCTCGCGCGCGACGGGCCCAAAGATGCGGGTGCCGACCGGCTCGAGCTGAGCGTTGATGAGCACGGCGCTGTTGTCGTCGAACTTGATGTAGCTGCCGTCGTTGCGGCGGTACTCGCGGCGCGTCCGGACGACGACGGCCTTCGCCGTTTCGCCCTTCTTCACCTTGCTGCCGGGGAGCGCTTCTTTGACGCTGACGACGATCACGTCGCCGAGGCCGGCGTAGCGGCGGCGCGAGCCGCCGATCACCTTGATGCACTGGACGCGCTTGGCCCCCGAATTGTCGGCCACGTCCAGGAACGACTGCATCTGGATCATGGCGCTTCCACCGCTCCCGTGAGCTCTTGCGCCGGACGCTCGATGAGCTTCACGACCTTCCAGCGCTTCTGGCGCGAGAGCCGGCGATGCTCTTCGATCTCCACGCGATCGCCGGTCTTGAACTCGTTCTTCTCGTCGTGCGCCTTGTAGCGCTTCCGAACGCGAACGTACTTCTTGTAGACGGGGTCACGCTTGAAGCGCACGACCTCGACGACGACCGTCTTCTGCATCTTGTCGCTCGCAACGCGACCGATGAGGCGCCGGCGACCGCCCTCTTCGTGCGCCGGGGTTTCGTTCTGGGCTTCGCTCACGACGCTTCTCCTTCGGGAGCCCGTCGCTCGCGCAAGATGAGCTCGATGCGCGCGATGTCCCGGCGGGTCTTCTTGAGCAGGCTCGTGTCTTCGAGCTGCCCGGTGTGATTCTTCATGCGGTACGAAAACAAGTCCTTCTCGAGCTGAGCGCGGAGCTCGCCGAGATCGTCGGTCTTGCGTTCGCGGAGATCCTTGGCCTTCATCGTTTCACCCGTTACTCGGCGACGCGCGTGAGCATCTTCGTCTCGATCGGAAGCTTGGCGGCGGCGAGCCGGAACGCGTCGCGCGCGTCCGTCTCGCTCACGCCGGTGAGCTCGTAGAGCACGCGACCCGGCTTGATGACCGCGACCCAACCTTCGACGGCGCCCTTGCCGGAGCCCATGCGGACTTCGAGCGGCTTCTTCGTGACCGGCTTGTCCGGAAACACGCGAATCCAGAGCTTGCCGGCGCGCTTCACGTGACGCTGGATCGCCATACGACCCGCCTCGATCTGACGCGACGTGAGCTTGCAGTGGCCGACGGCCTGAAGGCCGAAATCGCCGAACGACACGTCCGACCCACGCCAGGCGAGGCCGCGGTTCTTGCCCTTCTGCTGCTTCCTGAACTTCGTGCGCTTCGGAGAAAGCTGCGACATCGGATCACTCCAAGATGCGGCGAGCCTTGCGCTGCAAGACCTCGCCCTTGAAAATCCAAACCTTCACGCCGATGACGCCGTACGTCGTACGCGCTTCGGCCTGACCGTAGTCGACGTCGGCGCGCAGCGTGTGGAGCGGCACGCGACCCTCGCGATAACCGTCGACGCGTCCCATTTCGGCGCCACCGAGGCGACCGGCGCAACGCACGCGGATGCCCTTCGCGCCGAACTTCATGGCGGTCGTCATCGCCTTCTTCATGGCGCGACGAAACGCGATGCGGCGCTCGAGCTGAGTCGCGATGTTCTCGGCGACGAGCTGCGCGTTGGTCTCGGCCTTGCGCACCTCTTGAACGTCGATGAAGACCTCGTTCTTCGTGAACGACTGCACGCCCGGGAACTTCGTCTCGCCCTTGGCGGCCGTGTCGAGATTACCGGTCTTCAGGGTTTCGATGCCCTTGCCACCCTTGCCGATGACCATGCCGGGGCGCGCCGTGTAGACGATGACCTTCGCCTTGTTCGCGGCGCGCTCGACTTCGACGCCGGCAACGTTCGCGTTGTAGAGGTACTCCTTGACGGCTCGCTTGATGCGAATGTCCTCGTGGAGCCATTCCGTGTAGCGCTTGTCCTCGTACCACTTGCTCGTCCACGTCTTGATGACGCCGAGCCGGAAGCCATAAGGGTGTGTTTTTTGTCCCATCGTGCGTCCTAGGAATGCGCGCGCGTTCGCCGCGTTCGCGAAGAAGTCACGGCTGGGGCGAAGCCCCAGCCCGACACGAGCTCGGAGTCTTGGAAAAACGGATCACGATCCGCGCGAGCCGGAGCATGCCCTGCGAAAAGCCGGCGAGACCGGCGACGGCCGTCCAAAGCTCGGACGAGCCGCAAAACCTTCTCGGTCCGATGCGACGCCGGACGCCGTAGGTCGCGAAGCGCTTCGAGCCCGCTCATCGCTCGTCCAACTCGACCAAAATGTGGCTCACGCCTTTTTGGATGCGGGTCGCGCGGCCCTGGGCGCGCGGACGGAAGCGACGAAGGTGGGAGTTCGGACCTTTGTCGACGGCGACCTTGCTCACGTAGAGCGAGTCGACGTCGATGTCGGGGCGCTTGATCTTCGCGTTCGCGACGGCGCTCGCGATGAGCTTCTTCACGAACGGGGCGCCCGCCTTCATCGTGAATTCGAGCAGCTGCAGAGCCTCGGAGGCGTCGCGGCCGCGGATGAGGTTCACCACCATCCGCGCTTTTCGCGGGCTGATGCTCTGGAATCGTGCTTTGGCGCTACTGATCATGGTTCGACAGTTTCTCGAAAGACCCGTCGTCCCCCGGGTCCCGACTCTTCGTCGCGACACCGGCATCCGCTGCGAGGGAACGCGGCCGATTGCTCGGTGCCGTGCGCCGCTTCGCTGGGCGGCTGGCGAAATCCGAGTCGGGCGAATTCCCGACCGAATCCCGCAAAGGGGCGGCCTAACTAGCAGAGGGTTTCCGGTAGGGCAAGGGGAGAGCGGCCCTAAATGCCGGATGCTGCTCGTCTGAGCAGGCTCAGAGGCGGTGCTCGGCCGACCTTTGACCTCCAGAGCGCGAGGAGTCAAGCGTACGCTGTGAGGCGGTGGGTGCTCGGGTTTCTGACGACGTTCGCGCTCGCGAGTGCGTGCGGCGGACGGAGCATCACGACCCGCGATGACGGCAGCGAGAGCGGTGGAAGCAGGGCGAGCTCGGGCGGCGGTACCGGCGGACGGGGCGGCATTGCAAGTGGCGCGGTCTCGGGCAGCGGCGGCCACTCCGGGTCGGTGGGCTTCGGTGGCGGCAAGTCGCTGCCGCCCGTGGTCGGAGGCGAAAGCGGCACGGCGCCGATCGGCACGGGTGGCGCCGCTTCCACCGGCGGCAGCGCGGGCGGGGGCGGTGGCTCCCGTGTGGGCACGGGCGGCGCACCGGGTTGTGACACCGAGCGTGTCGTCACGGGATTTACCTCGGTGCCGACGCAGCAGGGGCTCGAAGAGCTCCACGGCGTTACGCGAGTGGACGGAACGCTCATCCTCGAGGGCTCCGTCTTCAGCCTCGAGCCTCTCCGTTGCCTCGGGAGCGTGAGCGAATCGCTCCACCTCGCGGACATGCCGCTCGCGAGCCTCCACTCCCTCGAAAACCTCCGGAGCGTCGGCGGCGACCTGGTCTTCGAAGTCACGGTCGTTCCCGACGTCGAGCCGCTGCGCGGACTTCGGACGGTGGGCGGAAACCTCGAGCTCATCTGGAACCTCCGCATGACCTCGCTCGCCGGACTCCACGAGCTTGATTGGGTGGGCGCAGACGTCGTCATCGAGGGCAACGACCGCCTGCCGACGTGCGAAGCCGAACGCCTGATCACCGCCGTCGGTCGCGAAAACATCGCGGGAACGGTCCGTATCGCGGGGAATGGCGGCGAAGGGGCCTGCGAGTGAAGTGCCGCTGTACTCGCGAGCCGGCATCGAGGAGCACGTAAGGAAGACAACGAGGGGAACGTGGTATGACTAAGGGTTGTTTCGCGAGGTGCGTGCCGTCGCCTCGCGCGGGAGCCTTCATGAATCAGCGCGCTTCTCTTGGTCGTTTCCGCCCGTTTCACGCCCTGGCCGTCGCGTTCGTGCTCGGGGGCTGCATCCAGATAGGGGGCAGCAACAGCAGTAGCGACGACGACGACGACAGCGAGTGCGAGGTCGACGAGGACTGCCCAACCGACCGAATCTGCCAAGCCGGTCGTTGCGAATTACCGGGTGCCGGAGGAACGGGAGGGCGCGGGGGCTCGGGCGGCACGACGACGGGCGGCCGCGGCGGCAGCGTCACGGGTGGGTCGAGCAGCGGCGGCAGCGCCACGGGCGGGTCGGGAGGCGCCGGCACGAGCTGTACTTGGTACTGCGAGGTGGCCGCCGTCTGCGGCGACACGACGTTGGCGGAGTGCTCCGAGGGTTGCGAGAGTCTCTACGCCGCCGGGGGCGCGTGCAGCGCGGCGATCGATTCGCTCGCGCAGTGTGTGCGCCCGTACGAAAGCGATTGTACGGGCGCCGAGTCGGCTTGCGCGAGCCACGCGAACGTCTTCCTCAACGCGTGTGCCGGCGGCGACGTGTGTCCCTACACGGATGACGGCGTTTGCGACGAGCCGGACATTTGCCCGCCGGGAACCGACAGCGACGATTGCTCGGGGTGCGAGTACGTCGGCGACATGGAATGCGACGAGCCCGAGGGTACGGGCCTCTGCGCCGAGGGCACCGACGTCGAAGACTGCTCGAGCGTCCCGCCCTGCTCCCATGGTTCGCCGAGCAACACGTGCACCTGGGCCTGCGACGAAGAGTGCGATCACGAAGAGGGCAGCGGGCTCTGCGAGCCGGGCACCGACACCTACGACTGCACGGCCTATTGAGCCGGCGCGGGCGGCACGCCGGCCTCGCGCTTCAAACGCTCGACGTCGAGCTCGCGCACGTATCCCACGAGATCTTTCCAGATCGCGTGGAAGCCGTAGCCGCCCTGGGTCATCTCGGCGACGGCGTCGTCCTTCGACCAACCCTCGACGGCGATGCGATAGATCGCCGTCATCATGCCCGTGCGATCGGCCCCGTGCTGGCAATGTACGAAAACCGGCTGCCGCTCGGGCGCGGTGACGATGCGGAGAAAGCGCACGACGTCCTCGTCCTCGGCGTGCCACGCCTTGAAGCTGATGTGCTCGTACGCGAGCTTGGCGTCGCCGATCTCGTCGCGGTCGGAGTTCACGGCGCGAAGGTTCACGACCGTCTTCACCCCGAGCCTCTCGAGCTCGCGCATCCCCTCGGCCGAAGGCTGGGCGCCGCGGTAATACGCGTCGCTCACGCGGTGCAGATTCGGTAAGCCGGGCTTCGCGATGGGCTCTGCCCAGCGCTCGGGGCGAAGCGGCGACGCGCTCGGCCCGGGCGGCGCCGCGCTGGCCACCGTCGCGGGGCCGGCGGGTTGCTTGGTCGGAGCCTGCGCCTCGTCGGCACGAACCTTCGCGCAGGCGGCGAAGAGGCCCGCGGCGAGCGCAGCGAGAACCAGGACGTTCGTCCCGTTCGCGCGGCGCTCGCTCACGGCACCGCTCTCGTCACTTCTTGCCGGCCGGCTTCTTCGCCGCGGCAGGAGACGCCGCGGGTGCCCCACCGCTCGGCGTACCGCCCTTCTTGTCGCCCGCGTGCCCGTGGAACGTGCGCGTCGGAGCGAACTCGCCGAGCTTGTGACCGACCATGTTCTCGGAGACGAACACCGGCACGAACTTGCGGCCGTTGTGCACCGCGAACGTCAGGCCGACGGCCTCGGGCAGAATCGTCGAGCGGCGCGACCAGGTCTTGATGACCTTCTTCGCGGCGCCTTGGGCCTGCGCGTCCTCGATCTTCTTCAGCAAGTGGCCGTCGATGAACGGCCCTTTCTTCACACTGCGAGCCATTGATTAACTTTCCTTGATTCCGAGCGAGCCGCTGCGCCTCGCGTTCGATGCGTTCTTCGAACGGTGGTTCGCCGGTCTCGCCGATTCTTCGTGCGGGTTGTGGTCTTGCATGACGCTCGTCATCTGGTCTTCCAAGACTTCCCGGTCAGCCTCGGGCCTTCCGGTGCTTGACGATCATCACGTCGGTTCGCTTGTTGTTGCGGGTCTTGAGACCCTTGGCGAGCTGACCCCAAGGCGAGCACGGGTGCCGACCGCCGCTCGTGCGGCCTTCGCCGCCGCCCATCGGATGATCGACGGGGTTCTGGGTGACGCCGCGTTGATGGGGCCTTCGACCGAGCCAGCGGCTGCGTCCCGCCTTGCCGAGGCTGACGTTCTGGTGCTCGGTGTTCGAGACCTGACCCACCGTGGCGCGGCAGGTGACGTGGACCTTCCTGATCTCGCCGCTCGGCAGCTTGATCTGCGCGTAGTCGCCGTCCTTCGCCATCAGCTGAGCCGCGACGCCAGCGGAGCGGACGAGCTGTCCGCCCTTGCCGCGCTTGAGCTCCACGTTGTGGATCATCGTGCCGGCCGGGATCTCGCCCACGGGCAAGCTGTTGCCGGGACGGATGTCGGCGTTGCGGCTCGACGACACGACGTCGCCCTGCTTCAAGCCGTCCGGCGCCAGAATGTAGCGCTTGTCGCCGTCCACGTAGTGGAGGAGAGCGATGCGCGCCGTGCGGTTCGGATCGTATTCGATGTGCGCGACCTTCGCGTCGATGCCGATCTTGTCGCGTTTGAAATCGATGATGCGGTAGCGCTGCTTGTGGCCGCCTCCGCGGAAGCGCGAGGTGATGCGACCGTAGTGGTTACGGCCGCCCTTTTCGGGCTTCGGCTCGAGGAGCTTGCGGAGCGGCTTGTCCGTCGTGATCTCCGCGAAGTCGCTCACGCTGTAGAAGCGACGCGCCGCGGACGTGGGTTTGTAAGAACGAAGGGCCATCACTCACTCCTTGGATTCGTCGAAGAACTGGATGTCGCTGCCCTCTTGCAGGGTGACGACGGCTTTCTTCCAGTTCGGGCGCTTTTCCATCGCGCGCCCCATGCGCCGGGGCTTGCCGCGTTGAACGAGCGTGTTCACGTGGGCGACCTTGACCGAAAACAGGCTTTCGACGGCCGTCTTGATCTCGATCTTGTTGGCCCCGAGGGCGACCTCGAAGACGACCTTCTGGCCTTCTTTCAAGCGCGCCGCCTTTTCGGTGAGCGCGATGGGGCGTTTGATGACGTCGGACGGACTCATGATTCGGACTCCAAGCAGCGGGCCTCGAGGAGCTTCGCTGCCGATTTCGAGAGGACGAGGCGCTCGTAGCGCAAGAGGTCGTAGACGTTCACGCCCTCGGGCGGCAGGAACTGGCTGTCGGCCATGTTGCGGATCGAGAGGCGAAGGTTCTCGTTCGAGGTCTCGTCGACGACGAGCGCGCCCTTCGGCGCCTCGAGCGTCTTCAAGACGCCCGCGAGCTTCTTCGTCTTGACCTCGCCGAGGTCGAGCTTGTCGACGACGATGAGGCGGCCTTCCTTGAACAGAAGGCTCAGCGCCGACTTCAGTGCCCCGATGCGCACGCGGCGCGGGGGGCGGTACGAGAAGTCTTGCGGCTTCGGGGGGTGAGCGCGACCGCCGCCCACGAAGAGCGGGGCGCGGATCGAGCCGTGACGGGCGCGACCGGTGCCCTTCTGCCGATAGATCTTCTTCGACGAGCCCGACACGGCCGCGCGTTCCTTGCCGGCGTGCGTGCCGGCGCGGCGCGAGGCGAGCTGCGCAACGACGACTTCGTGCATGAGGTGCTCTTTGACCTCGGCAGCGAAGACCTCGTCCGAAAGGTCGACTTCGCCTATTTTCTTGAATTCCAGGTTGAAGACGTCTGCTTTAGCCATGGCCTAGCTCTTGATCTCGACGTCCACGCCGGCCGAGAGATCCAGCTTCATCAGCGCGTCCAGGGTTTGAGGAGTCGGCTCCAAGATGTCGATGAGACGCTTGTGCGTGCGGACCTCGAACTGCTCGCGCGACTTCTTGTCGACGTGCGGGCTGCGGAGGACCGTGTAGCGCCGGATGCCTGTCGGCAGCGGGATGGGACCCGCCACCCGAGCGCCGGTTCGCCGCGCCGTCTCGACGATGTCCGTCGTGGACTTGTCGAGCAGTTGATGATCGAACGCCTTCAGTCGAATTCGGATTTTTGTAGCGTCTGCCATTGGGTTACTCGAGGATCTTGGTGACGACGCCAGCGCCGACGGTCTTGCCGCCTTCGCGAATGGCGAAACGCATCTGCTCTTCGAGGGCGACGCTCGTGATGAGCGAGATCTCCATCGTGATGTTGTCGCCCGGCATCACCATCTTGACGCCCTCGGGCAGGTTCACGCTACCCGTCACGTCCGTCGTGCGGATGTAGAACTGCGGGCGGTAGTTCGTGAAGAACGGCGTGTGACGGCCGCCTTCTTCCTTCTTCAAGATGTAGACCTCGCCCAGGAACTTCTTGTGCGGGTGAATGCTGCCCGGCTTGGCCAGCACCTGACCGCGCTCGATTTCCTCTTTTTCGACGCCGCGCAAGAGGCAGCCGACGTTGTCGCCCGCCATGCCTTCGCCGAGCTCCTTGCGGAACATCTCGACGCCCGTCACCACGGTCTTGTTCGACTTGTCGAAACCGATGATCTCGATCTCGTCGTTCACCTTCACCTTGCCGCGCTCGATTCGGCCCGTCGCCACCGTCCCGCGGCCCTTGATCGAGAACACGTCCTCGACGGCCATCAGGAACGGCTTGTCCACCTCGCGCTGCGGCTCCGGAATCTCCGTGTCCAGCGCGCCGAGCAGCTCACCGATCTTCTCTTCCCACTTCGCGTCGCCGTTCAGCGCCGGCAGCGCCGCGCCGCGGACCACCTTCGCGTCGTCGCCCTTGAACTGGTACTTCGCCAAAAGCTCGCGGACTTCCATCTCGACCAGGTCGAGCATCTCCACGTCTTCCACCGCGTCGCACTTGTTCAAGAAAACCACGATGTGGTTCAGGCCGACCTGACGCGCCAAAAGCACGTGCTCTCGCGTCTGCGGCATCACGCTGTCGAGCGCGCTCACCACGAGGATCGCTCCGTCCATCTGCGCCGCCCCCGTGATCATGTTCTTGATGTAGTCGGCGTGCCCGGGGCAATCGACGTGCGCGTAGTGCCGCTTCTCCGTCTCGTACTCCACGTGCGACACCGCGATCGTCACCGTCTTCGTCTCGTCGCGGACGATGCCGCCCTTCGCGATGTCGGAGTACTTGATCTCCTTCGCGAGCTTCTTCTTCGACTGCACCTTCACGAGCGCCGCCGTCAGCGTGGTCTTTCCGTGATCGATGTGTCCGATCGTTCCCACGTTCACGTGCGGCTTCGTCCTGTTGAACTTCTCCTTGGCCATCTTGGATCCTTCTCAGTTGAGTTGCATTCGTTCGGTGTGCAGGCGTGGGGGCAGAGCCCCCACCAAAAAAACCTTCGAGTCTTGGAAGACCAGATCACGATCGACACTCGCGGCACCGACTCCGAGAAAAACCGGCGAGGCCGGACGGAGTTTGCTCCCGATCGAATCAGACGCGGGGCGGAACATTCGGCCGCTCATCGGCTCACTCCCGTGATGCGAGCCACGAGCTCTTCCTGTACCGCGGTCGGCACCGGTTCATAATGAGAAAACTGCATGGTGTAGGTCGCTCGCCCCTGCGTCTTCGACCGGAGGTCGGTGGCGTAGCCGAACATCGTGGCGAGCGGTACTTCCGCGGTGATGATTTGTGTGTTTTTTCCGCGCTGGCTCATGCCCTGAATCTTCCCGCGGCGGCTGTTCAGGTCCCCGATGACGTCCCCCATGTTCCCCTCGGGGGTCACGACCTCCACCGCCATGACGGGCTCGAGCAGGTGTAAACCGGCCTTTTTCGCGCCGTCCTGGAACGCCATCGACGCGGCGACCTCGAAAGCGGGACCGGACGAGTCCACCTCGTGGAACGAGCCGTCGTAGAGTCGGACCTTTACGTCGGTCATCGGGTAGCCGCAGAGCACGCCACGGCTCACGGCGCCCTTGGCGCCCTTCTCGATGGACGGGATGAACTCCTTCGGGATCACGCCGCCGACGAGGTCGTTCTCGAACACGAACCCCGCGCCGCGTTCGGTCGGCTCGATTTCGAGCCAGACGTGACCGTATTGGCCGTGACCGCCCGTCTGGCGCACGAAGCGGCCCTCCGTTTGGACCTTCTTCGCGATCGCCTCGCGGTAGGCGACCTCGGGCTTTCCGACGTTCGCCTCGACCTTGAACTCGCGCTTCAGGCGGTCGACGATGATCTCGAGGTGGAGCTCGCCCATGCCGGCGATGATGGTCTGCCCCGTGTCCTCGTTCGTGAACGTGCGAAACGAAGGGTCTTCCTGGCCGAGCTTCTGCAGGCTCAGGCCGAGCTTGTCGAGGTCGGCTTGCGTCCTCGGCTCGATGGCGACGGAGATGACCGGCTCCGGGAACGTCATGCGCTCGAGAACGATGGGCGCCTTCTCGTCGCACAGCGTGTCGCCCGTGCGCGTGTCGCGGAGGCCCACGGCCGCGTAGATGTTGCCGGCGTAGCACTCCTTGAGCTCTTCGCGCTTGTTCGCGTGCATGCGCAGGATGCGCCCGAGGCGCTCGCGCTTGCCGCGCACGGAGTTCAAGACGCTCGTGCCGCTCGTGATGTTGCCCGAGTACACGCGGAAATACGTGAGCGTGCCGACGTACGGATCGGTCGCGATCTTGAACGCGAGCGCCGAGAACGGCGCGTTGTCGTCCGCCTTGCGCTCGAGCTGCTTCGTCTCGTCGCTCGGCAAGACGCCCGTCACGGGCGGGATATCGAGCGGCGACGGCAAGAAATTCACGACGCCGTCGAGCAGCATCTGCACGCCCTTGTTCTTGAAGGCGGAGCCGCAAAAGACGGGAACGAACTTGAACGCGCAGGTCGCCTTGCGAATGGCGGCGTAGATCTCGGCGTCCGTCACGTCGGCGCTCTTGCCCGCGAGGAACTTCTCCATGATGCCGTCGTCGACGTCGGCGCAGTTCTCGATGAGCTTCTCGCGAAGCTCGGCGCACTTCTCCTTCAGATCGTCGGGGATGGGCACCCACTTGTACTTCGCGCCGAGCGAATCGTCGTCGAAGATCGCCGCCTGCATGCGGATGAGGTCGACGACGCCCTTGTGCGCTTCTTCCTGCCCGACGGGCCACTGCACGGGCACCGGGTTCACCGCCAGGCGCTCGCGCATGGAGTCGAGATTCATCTGAAAATCCGCGCCCACCTTGTCCATCTTGTTGACGAAGGCGATGCGCGGGACGTGGTACTTGTCCGCCTGGCGCCAGACGGTCTCGCTCTGCGGCTCGACGCCGTTACCGCCGTCGAACACGCCCACGGCGCCGTCGAGCACGCGCAGGCTGCGTTCGACTTCGATCGTGAAGTCGACGTGACCCGGCGTGTCGATGATGTTGATGCGGTGCTTCTTCGGCTCGTCGGCGCCGAACTCGGGCATCCAGAAGCAGTTCGTCGCGGCGCTCGTGATGGTGATGCCGCGCTCCTGCTCCTGCTCCATCCAGTCCATGGTGGCGGTGCCTTCGTGGACCTCGCCGATCTTGTGGCTGATACCCGTGTAGTAGAGGATGCGCTCGGTACACGTGGTCTTGCCGGCATCGATGTGGGCCATGATGCCGATGTTGCGTGTTCTCTCGAGCGGGAATTCGCGGGCCATTTCGGTCGGTGAAAATTCGGGAGCCCTCAACGGACGAAACCCCCTCCGGGCCACTGGCTCCCACCATCGGGGGGCCTTCGTTCCGGAAGGGGTTCGGGATGCCTCGCTGCCGCTCCTTGGAGCGGGTCGCCGCGGGCGGCGGCGACTACGGGCAGCCCGTCTTATGTCGAGGTCGTCATGCTCTCGGGTGTTTCTCCTCTAAATCGCGTGCGTCGCGCTCACCAGCGGTAGTGCGCGAACGCCTTGTTCGCCTCGGCCATCTTGTGCGTGTCGTCCTTCTTCTTCACGGCGTTGCCGCGAAGCTGGGACGCGTCCACGAGCTCGGCGGCGAGGCGCTCGCGCATCGTCTTCTCGCCGCGCTCGCGCGCGTAGAGAACGAGCCAGCGCATCGCGAGAGCGACGCGGCGTTCGGGACGAACTTCGACCGGAACCTGATAGGTCGCGCCGCCGACGCGCCGGCTCTTCACCTCGAGCTTCGGCTTCACGTTGTCGAGCGCCTTCCGAAATACCTCGAGCGGCTCTTCCTTGTGGCGGGACTGGATGACGTCGAAGGCGCCGTAGAGGATGCCTTCGGCGACGGACTTCTTGCCGTCGCTCATGACGCAGTTCGTGAACTTCGCGACCAGCTTGTCCTTGAACTTCGGGTCCGGCGTGATCTTGCGCTTCGGTACGTCTCTGCGGCGGGGCATGGCGCTCTGCTTTCCTTGGGTTACTGCTTCGGCCGCTTCACGCCGTACTTCGAACGGCTGCGGTTGCGGGTCGCTTTGTTGGTGCTCGAAGGCCCGGCTGCGCCCGACGCGTCGAGCGTCCCGCGCACCACGTGGTAGCGCACGCCCGGCAAGTCCTTCACACGACCGCCGCGGATCAACACGACGCTGTGCTCTTGCAGGTTGTGCCCTTCACCGGGGATGTACGTGATCACCTCGATGCTGTTCGTGAGCCGCACGCGGCACACCTTGCGAAGCGCGGAGTTCGGCTTCTTCGGAGTTACCGTGTACACGCGCAAGCAGACGCCGCGCTTCTGCGGACACTCCTTGAGCGCCGGCGACGCGGTGCGCGTCACGAGGGCTTGGCGACCATTGCGAATGAGCTGTTGAATCGTAGGCATTAAAAGTGCCGGCTTCGGGCCAGGGGGGTCCGAGGGGGAGCGGGAGGGTAGCCGGGGGCAGCTCGGTGTCAAGCCTTGCTGCTCCGTCATGAGGAGGCGCCGGCGGGAACGAGCGCTAGGACGCCCAAATACCCTGATTTCTGCCACTTTTCTGCCGGAACGTTCCAGGACGCCCGTCCCAGTGCGCGCGGCGAATTCGCCCGCGCCGGCGGCAAAGCGGTGCGCTCGTGGTGCCCGAGGACGGTCAGGGGCGCTTCTCGGCCCGAAACGGGCCGCGCCGCCGGAGCGCGTAGAGCCCGGGCAAACCGGTGCCCACCGTATAGAAGAGCAGGACCACGCGGTCGATGCTCGCCGCCGCCATGCCCACGGCGTAGCTCGCGCCGAGCTGGGTCGAGACGGCGGCCATGACGACTTCACGCAGGCCGAGATTGCCC
>DASUTR010000269.1:0-17096 GCA_036374535.1 Polyangiaceae bacterium | reverse complement strand
GGCTCGCCGCACGCTTGCAGCGAGGCAAGCGCCAAGAGCCCAACGAAAACGGATGAAAGCTTCATGTTCGTCGTCCCACCGCGACGGAGTCTAGCAAAGAAGGCGACCGTCAGGAACGATTCAAGGTTTCACGGCGGCAGGCGGCGCGAATATCGACTCGAGCCGTCCACCCGTCCGCGCTGCCCGAACGACGGCGAAAACTGCCGCCACGACCAATGCGGGATCGTCTTTTTGGACGTAGTGGCCACTCGCTTTCGACACGACCTGAACGCCATTCGCCGACAACGTGGCGAGCTCTCGCTGGAGCTCGAGCCAAACCTGCGTCAGCTGCGCGTCGAGCTCGGGCCCCACACCATGGGAGCGCGCCTGACCGGCGGTGAGAACGGCCAGCGGCAGATTCTCACGCAAACGTGCGCCGGCACGCGCCTCGGCCATGCCTTCACCGAACACCGACAGGCTCAGCCCCTCGCGTCCCTGGCGCAGATGCCGGTCGAACTCGACGAGCTTGTCCCTCGGAATCAACGTCCAGTAGCGCTCGTCTTGATGCGGGCTCGAAGAGTCCACCAGCACGAGTCCCGCGACCTCGCTCGTGTGGCGGCTCGCGTAGAGCTGAGCGTTCAAGCCACCGAGTGAATGCCCCACGAGCATGAAGGGCCCCGAGACCGAGGCGGTCGTAAGCGCACGAGCGCGTGAAGCCCGCCGTCTTCTCCAGCACTTGACTCCACACGCGGCCGTCGTCCCCGAAGCCGGCCTCGAATACGACGGGCGTCCCTTCGCCCGCGCAATGCAAATGAAGCTTCCCGGTCCCGACATCGTAGAGTCTACCCTGCGGCAGGGCGGACGGGCGCGACGGTGGTCGAGGAGCATCGCACGCAACGCACGCGAGCAAGAGCGCACCGGCGACCGCCCTTTTGGCGAACGCGCGCGCGTGTGCGATCCGGCGAGCCGCTACTCGGGAATGAGCGCGTCGTTCCATTCTTTGATCACGTAGGACTTCACGAGGCCCTCGAGCTTGAAGGGATCCTCGTCGACGAACTTCTCCGCGGCTTCGCGGGTGCGGAAGACCGCCATGTTACCGCCCCCCGTGAACGGGCCGGCGCCGATGACGACGCCTCGGGCAATCAAGGTGTCCAAGAACTCTTTGTGGCGCGGGTAGACCTTCATGATCGCATCCATCGCCGCGCCTGCTCCTTCTCCCAAAACGACGTACTTCATTCGCTGTCTCCGAGCGGTGGCACGGGCAACGCCTGCCGTCTCCAGCAGACTATCGAGCGGGGACATGATCAAGGGTGAACCTCGACGGCCACCGATACATCGGCGTTTCGCCGCGAACCGGGCGTGAACACCGGCGGTCGCCGCTCGCTCGTAGATGACGGACGCCCGCATCCTGCGCAACGGCAGGTGCGAAACGGAAGCTATCGGCTCGCACGCGCGCGGCGCAACGTACGCCCATGCCCACGACACGCAGGCCCGCCGCACATCCCGAGAACCCGATCACCGTACGCGAAACCCCACCCGGCGTACAAGGGCCGGCACGCGAGCTCTGGTTCGAGCGCGAGGGGACGCGCCTCTTTGCGCTCGAAGCCGGGCGCGGGCACCCGGTCGTGTTCATCCATGGCGGGCTCGCGGATCACCGGGCGGCGATGTTTCGGGTCGGCGGGCTCGCTGCAGCACATCGCCTGCTCGCGCCCGATCTGCGCGGCAGTGGGCGTTCCGTGTACGCGGGAGCGCTCTCGTGGGATGCGCTTGCGGACGACGTGGTGGCGCTGCTCGATCACCTCGAGCTCGACCGCGCCGTCATCGGCGGCACGTCGATGGGTTCCGGTGTGGCGATTCGCTTCGCGCTGCGGCATCGCTCGCGTGCAACCGGCTTGATTCTGATGTCTCCCGTCTACCCGGGCGCCGACCGGCCGCTCCCCGCCGCGGCATCCTCGGCCATGCGCGTGATGGCGGAGGCCGGAGAGCAGGTGCTCACGCGCGGCGTCGAAGCCCTTCGCCCGCTGTTCGAAGGATTGCCGGCGCCCATTCGAGACGTGGCACTGCAGATGATGCTCGAATTCGATGCCGCAAGCGTCCACGCAACGACGAGGTTCCTGGCGTCGAGCACCCAGCCCCTGAGCTCGGCGCGTGACCTCGCGTCCATCGAGGCGAGCGTCGCCCTGCTGCCGGGGACCGATCCGCAGCACCCGCCCGAAATCGCCGAGCTCTACGGGCGCCACCTGCGCGCTCCTTTTCTCGTGGATCCGGCGGCGCCCGGACACGTGCAGCGCCTCATCGAATTCTGCGCTGAAGTCGGCGCGCCGTGACGACGGCGCTCAGCCCTGCTGGCGGTAGCGGCCAGGGGCTATGCCCATCTCACGCTTGAAGGCGCGGCTGAAGGTAGCCTCCGACTCGTAGCCGACCTCCGCGGCGATGGCGGCGATGCCGTGCTGCGTGTCGCGCAGCCGTCGCGCCGCGATCTGCATGCGCCAGCGCGTCAAATACGTGAGCGGAGGCTGACCGAGGACCTGACCGAAGCGCTCGGCGAAGGCGGAGCGCGACAATCGCGCTTCGGCTGCGAGCGCGTCGGCCGTCCACGGCTCTCCGACTCTGCCGTGAATCGCCGAAAGGGAGCGAGCGAGCGCCGGATCGCGCAGCGCCGCGAGCCAGCCCGTCCCCGATTGCGGAAGCCGCTCGAGGTGCTCGCGAACCGCCTCGATGAACAAGAGCTCCGAGAGCCGAGCGAGCACCGTTTGCGCTCCGGGTCGACCTGCCGCGACCTCCTGCGCGGCGAAACGAAACGAGCTCTTCACCCAGTCCGCCGACGGCTTGCCGCGCACGTCCATGATCAAGAGCGCCGGCAGAGCCTCGAGCAGAGGGTGGTGACGGGTAGCGCTCGCGACGTAGCCGCACACGAACCGCGTGCGCGAGCGCGAGGCGTCGCCATAGTCGATGTGCGCCATTGCGTCGTCGCGCGCTCGCCGCACCAAGTGGTTCGCCGACACGGGGGGAAGGCCTGGCTCGCTCGCGAGAACGTGCGGATCGTTGCGGGGCAAGAGCACCAGATGGTCGCTTGCAACCTCGCGCGTCTCGCCGCCGGCCAGTTGAACGAGCATCCGACCCTCGAGCACGAAGTGGAAGCCGATGATGGCGCCGATTTCGCCGATGTTCGGACCGCAGTCCTCTTCCGTGATTCGTGAGGAAACGCACCAGGGCTCCGACAGCACCGCGTCGAGGAACACGCCGCCGCTCAGGCGGATGACTCGAAAGAGATCGGAAAGCGGGTCCACGAGACTAAATCGTCGGAAACGGCCGGGAGAACCGGCGGATCGGCCAAGAGAACCGGCGGATCGGCCATACCGGAACGCCGCGCCGGTAGCTAGGTAGGAGCATCGGCCTCGTCGCACGAGGGCGAAACGAACCACGGAGAAACCCATGCCCACGAAAGATCATGCAGGATACCTCGCCTCCGGCGCCGACGCGGCGAGCATCGCAGCCTTCGAACAGGCCGCGGACGAGTTCCGCTCCTACGCCGGCGATCCGGTGGCGACGGTGGACCGCGCGCTCGCAGCGAGCCCGGCCATGGTGATGGCGCACGCCCTGAAGGCCTGGCTTTTTCTGCTCGGTACGGAGCCCGAGGGCCTGACCATCGCCCGCGCTTGCCTCGAGAGCGCTCAGTCTCTACCGGCAAACGAGCGCGAGCGCGGCCACCTCGAAGCGATTCGGCATATGCTTCAGGGTCGATTCCGCGACGCCGGCCGCGTGCTCGAGGACGTGAACGCCCGGTACCCGCTCGACGCGCTCGCACTGCAAGCCGGTCACCTCATCGATTTTTTCGTCGGCGACTCGCGCCTGCTCAGAGACCGCTTGGCACGCGTGCTCCCCGCGTGGGCCGAGGAGATGCCCGCCTACCCCGCCGTCCTCGGCATGTACGCGTTCGGGCTCGAAGAATGCGGCGAGTACGCACGCGCCGAAGAGCTCGGACGCGCGAGCGTCGCCCTCGATCAGCGCGGCGCATGGAGCTGGCACGCCGTCGCGCACGTGCTCGAGATGCAGAACCGAACGGCGGAGGGCATCGCCTGGCTCGGCTCCGAGCCGCGACCGTGGGCCGATGGGCTCTTCGCGATCCACAACTTCTGGCACCTCGCGCTGTTCCACCTCGAGCTCGGCGACTTCGACGAGGTGCTACGGCTCTACGACGGCCCCATCTACGGCCAGCGCTCGAGGCTCGTGCTCGACATGATCGATGCGTCGGCCATGCTGTTTCGACTCGCGCTTCGCGGCGTGGACGCAGGCGAGCGCTGGAAGCCCCTCGCGGACAACTGGGCGCCGCACGTCAGCGCGCGCAACTACGCCTTCAACGATTACCACGCGATGATGGCGTTCGTCGGCACGGGAGACGTCGCACGACAAGAGGCCGTTCTCGAGTCGCTCCGCGCCGCCGTCGCGTCGGCGGGCGACAACGCGGCGTTCAGTCGCGAGGTCGGACTGCCGGCGGCGCTCGCCGTGCAAGCCTTCGGCCGTGGCGACTACGCCGGCGCCGTGAAGCTCTTGCGACCGATCCGGAGCTACGCCGATCGTTTCGGCGGCAGCCACGCGCAGCGCGACTTGCTCGACCTCATGATGCTCGAAGCGGCCCTTCGCGCCGGTGAAACGAGCTTCGCGCGCGCTCTCTCGAACGAGCGCCGAGCTCGAAGACCCGAGAGTCCCCTGTCGCGCCTCTTCGTGACGAGGAGCGAAGCGCGAGGCACGGAGACGGACCCTCGGGCAGCCTGACTGATTCGCGACCGTTTTCCGAGAACTTCTCCGCGGGAGGGGCCGCCAACGGGGAACCGCCGGCGCATTTCTTCGCGCCGAACCGAAGGTCTGCGTTCGGCCGGTTCCCTAAGACGAGCGAAGGAGAAGGATCATGCAACAGGGAGCCAGATTTCTTAGCGGAGCTGCGTGCGCGGTATTTCTGTCGGCCTGCGGGGACTTCGCGGGTTCGGAACCCGAGGTCGCGACCGCCGAAAGCGCGGTCAATTTCACGTTCGCTCAGCATCAGGCGGCCTGTCAGGCCGATCCGCGCGTGCAATCCGGCGTGGTCTCGCTGACCGAGTGCATCGGCGCCGACATCTTCTTCCGTGAGAACTTCAACGGCAACGGGCGCACGTGCGGTACATGCCATCGCGTCGAGCGAAATTTCGCGATCGACGCCGATTTCATCGCGCGGCTCCCCAATTCCGACAAGCTGTTCATCGCCGAGCACGCCGCGGACGGCTTTTCGCTCGACGCGCTCGAGATTCCGTCCGAGCTCCGCGCGCGGGGCCTCATTCTCGAGAATATCGACGGCACTTTGCCCGAAGGGCCCACCGTCCGCTTCGTGCTCCGCAGCGTGCCGCACAATCTGTCGATGGGCACGAGCATTCGGAGCGGCGGGTCCAACATCAGCCTCCACGTGGAACGCACCGGCTGGTCGGGCGACGGAGCGGCACGAGGGGGCACGAACGGAAGCGGCGTGGAGATGACGGGGCGCTTGGACGACTTCACCATGGGCGCGATCAACCAGCACTTCACCCGCAGCCTGAACCGCGTGAGCGGCGTCGATTTCCGTAAAGCTACCGAGCAGGAGGGCACGGCCGTCGCGACGTTCATGAAGCAGCTCGGCCGCCTCAACGACATCAACATCAACGGCGTCAGCTTCAGCGATCCGGGTGCGGAGCTCGGCCGCCAGCGCTTCGTGTCCGTGGGGTGCGACCAGTGTCACGGCAACGCGGGCGCGAACAATCCCCTCGTGTCCACCGGCGTCCCCATCAACGGCAACCAGCCGACGGGGGTCGAGAGCATGCGCCATCCCGCTCTCGACGGCTTCCCCGTCGACGGCGGCGACGGCAACTTTCCCGGCCCCGTTCCCCCCTCCCCCATCGGCAACGGTCTGTTCAACGCGCCCCCGCTCGTCGAGGCGGCCGACACGGGCCCCTTCTTCCACACGGACACGCAGGTGGTCGACGCGGTGTCGGAAAACACCTCGAGCGCACGCACCATCGAACAGGCGGTGGCCTTCTACACGTCGCCCGCATTCACGACCATTCCCATCGACGCCGATGCTACCGACGTCGCCAACATCGCTCGCTTTTTGCGCGCCCTCAACGCGATCTTCAACGTTCAGATGGCGAGCAACCGCATCGTCGGAGCGCGCAACATGGGCAACGTTCTCGGCAACGTCGCGCGCGTCGACCGCATGCAGCGGCGCCTGGCGCAAATGACCCTGTTCGAGCTCGACGACGCGGTCCGCGTCCTCTCGGCGGTGCAGAACCTGAACGCGGCGCAGGCGAACCGCGTGCGTCAAGCGCGGACGCGAATCGAGCTCGTCGCCAACACCGCGGGGACGAGCTCGTCGGCGTTCAACGCGCGAATGACGAACCTCAACAACGCCTTCAACGATCTCGACCTGGCGGACACCGAAATCGCCGCGAACGTCCTCTTCCAGATCGGCAACGGCACTCGCATGGACTGCGCGGATCCTTCGACCAACGCGCAGCCCGGCAACGCGCCGTGCTTCGACCCCGCGTTGCGCACGCCCGCGCCGTAGTCCGGCGATGCGAAAAGGTGGTACCCGGCACAAAGCCGGGTATCACCTCTCCAACCACACGAGCGCGGCGGCCAGGTCACGGCGCGCGAGAAGCCCCGCGCGGACGACGCCGAGCTCGCGAGTGACGAGGATTGCAGGCCGCAGCGCACGATGCACGGCGCCGCTCGACGCGGGCGGCGCCGGTCGGGTCCACGCCACCTCGAGCGGGGCAAATGCGCGGAGCGGCGCGCGCATGCCGGTGCGGGCGAGCTTCATGCATGCCTCCTTCGCGCACCAGGCGAGCGTCACCAGAATGTCCGCGGGCGTATTCGGCCCGAGCAGTCGCGCGAACGCGCCGAGCGCGAAAGGCTCGAACGCGTCCTCGACGAAGGCCGCGTCGCGCGGCTCGACCCGCTCGACGTCGAAGCCGAGATCGCACGTCGATGACGCCACCGCGAACGCCGAGCCCGCGCCGTGCGAGATGCTGAGACCCACGTCGAGGGTCCGGCCGCCTGCCCCGAGCACGCAGGGAGAACCGGCGGCCTCTCCTTCCGGAACGGTGACCACGGACAGGTCGGGAGTTCGGATCCCGAGGCGAGCGAGGGCGCGGCGCGCGGCGAGCCGCCCCGCGAGCCGCTCGGCGCGGCGCTTGGGCGCACGCAGCAACGCAAGCTCGTCGCGCTCGCGCAGCGAGAGGTAGCGGGCGCCGAGGGCGTCCGCGTGGCGGTTCGCTCGGGCGAGCGAGACGCGACCGAACGCGAACGTCTCGACCGTCATACCCGCACCACCGCGAGCGCCGGCGCGATGTCCCGCACGGCGGGGGCGACCCGACGCAACACGAGCCCGTGGAGTTCGGCGAGCAGGGCGCCCTCGGGCGCCGTCAATCGGACGTCGAAGTGGATGTCGCGACCGTCGTCGTCCGTCACGAGCGCCTCCACGACGGCGCCCGAGGTGTCCGGGCGCCGCGCGCAGAGGACGACGCGACGCAGCGCGACAGGAACGGCGACGGCTCCGCCCGGTCGCAGCGCGTCCCAATGGCTCGCGATCTGAAACGCCGCGTCGAGCACGAGCGGGTCGGCGAGCCATTGCGGCGCGCGAGTGCGAGCGTGCATCGCGGACCCGAGCGGCGGCGCAATCGCGCCGCGGACGGTGTTCCCGCGGCACTCGACCCATGCGACGTGGTGAAAGCGCGGGCCGAGACCGACCGGAAGGTCCGAGTGCTCGAAGATCGAGCCCCGCCGCGCGGTCGCGGGCGCGTCGGGGAGCTCGACGGACGCGGGCGATAGCCCGTTTTCGGGCTTCGCGCCGGATCGAACGGCGATGACGCGCGCAGAGCAGAACGGCCGGTCTCGGTCCAGAAACGAGCCTCGGTGAGTGAGGACGACCCGCGCTTCGACGATGAGCTCGAGCACGTCCCCGCGAGCGGTCGCGGGGACGGCCGTCGTCCGGACGAGCACGCTCCGCTCGCCGGCGATGCGGAGCGGCGCGTCGAGCCGGAAGTCGCGCGCTTCCGTGACGCGGAAATCGGGGTTCGTGACGCTCACCGACTCGAGCAAGAGCTCGAGCGCGAACGCTCCAGGCAACACCGCGCCGCCCTCGAAGTGATGATCGGCGAGGAAAGGATCGGATCCGAGGCCGATCGAGCGTGTCACGACTCCGCTCGCGGACACCGAGTCGACCATCGGAAGAGCGCCGGCGTCGATGGGCACACCCCGATCATCGACGGCGCGCGGGCGCTCGCCGGAGGCATCCGTCGCACGGACGCCGGCGGGCCACGACAACAAGCTTCGCTCCTCGCCCACGACGACGAAGCGATCCGGAAGTCCGCGCGCGAGCTCCTCCACGAAGAAGCGCGAGCCTTCGGCAGGAGACATCGGCACGACGCCGGCCCGTGCGAGAAGCGCGGCTGTCGCCGGGTCGGCGGCGGCACCGATGTCGCTCCATGCCGACCACTCGAGCGTGGCACACCGTATCTCGGGGTGCTCGGCAGCGAACGCCGCGAGCAGGCGCGCCATCGCAGCGTTCGCCGCGGCGTAGTCCGCCTGCCCGACGTTCCCGAGTCGCCCGGCAACGGAACCGAACGCGACGACGAAGCGAACGTGATGGCTCCGGGTGAGGTCGAGCAGGTTCGCGAGCCCGTTCAACTTCACGGCGAGCGTCGCCGTCACCGCCTCGACGCGTTTTGCTGCGAGCGCGCGCGACTCCTCGAGCATGGCGCCGTGGACGACGCCGGCGATGGCTCCGTGGCGACGAACCATTTCCTCTGCCAGCGCGGCGAGCGCCGCACCATCGGTGACGTCGCAGGCGTGGTACTCGAGCGGCAAGTTCGCCGACTCGGCTTCGCGGAGGGCGCGGGCGAGCGCGCGCCGTTCGATCCATTGGTCCACGCGGCGCGCCGCCTCCTTCGGGGTCTCTCCGCGCTCGCGGGCGCTCGCGATCGCGTCGCGCCGCATCTCGGCGAGAGCGTCGTCGCTCGCGTGCGCCCAGGGTTCGTCGCCGAGCGGCAGGCGCGTGCGGCCCGTGACGATCGCGGGGACGCCCATCGCGGCGAGCCTGCGCGCACACGCGAAAACGACGCCGCGGGACCCGCCCGAAAAGAGCACGGCACCGCGCAGCGCGCGGAGCGTCGCGAACTCGGCGCCGCGCGGCGCCGCTCGCAGCGTCGTCGTCACGCGCCGACGATTCACATAGCCGACTTCGACGCGGTCCCCTCCGCTCGCGGCCTCGGCGAGCAGCGTCTCCGCGACCCAGAACGGGTCTTCGGTCGCGTCGAGGTCCACGGCACGGCAAACGAAGCCGTCGAGCTCGAGCCGAGCGGACCGCAATAGCGCCGCGACAGCGCCGTCGTCCGCCGTTGCAGGCGCGCTTGCGAGCCCGAGCCCGCCTCCCCCGCTCGTCGCGACCACCAAAAAAGGCGCTGCGTGCGGCCCTCCGCCTTCCTGCGCGAGGGAACCGAGCGCGCGCACGAGACCGAGCGTGCGCTCGGCCGCCCGTGTCGCCTCGCGCGCGAGACGGCTCACGTCCGAACGCTCGCCGTGCGCGCGGAGCAAGTGAACGTCGATGATCCCCGCGAGCGGCCTCGTACCGGAGGCGAGCTCTCGCACGGCGGACTCGACGGTTTCGAACGACGCGCCTGCGTCGAGGCCGAGCATTACGGGTGTGAGCCCCACCGACTCCAGTCGACCGGCGAGAGCGCGCGCTACGACGCCGCCATCGTCCGGGACGATGACGACCGTGCTTCCGGGCGGGCGCGCGCGGAGCAGGGCCTCGACGTCCCTCTCGGGCAAGCGGATCTCGACGAGCTCGGGAATCAGGCGAGTGGCCACGTCGGTCGCGGTCGCCGCGGGATCGACCGCGCTTGCCGCGCGGCGCGGCTCGCTCGCGAGCGACGCTTCTTCGAGCACGACGTGGGCGTCGATGCCACCGAGCCCGAACGAGCTCACGCCCGCGCGACGGGGCGCCCCCCCGGGGCGTGCCGGCCACGGCGCCGCCGCGTGCGGAAGCGCGAGCGGGCCGCCCTCGAGCTCGGGAAGCGCGTGCTCGACGCCCGCGTGCCGCGTCGGAAGCAGCATCCGGTGCTCGAGCGCGAGGGCCGCCTTCACGACGCCGGCGAGACCGGCGCCCGACGAGAGGTGACCGATGTTGGACTTCACCGAGCCGACCCAGAGCGGGCGATCCGCCGGGCGGTGCGCGAACACGCGCCGGTACGTCTCGACCTCGACGGCGTCACCGGTCGCCGTGCCGGTTCCGTGCGCTTCCACGAGATCGACCGTGGACGGGTCCGCTCCCGAGCACTCGTAAGCGCGACGGAGCGCGCGCTCCTGACCCGCCGTATTCGGAGCCAAAATAGCGGCGCCGCGACCGTCGCTCGCGAGTGCCGAACCGAGGATGCGCGCGCGCACGCGCGACCCCTCGTGCTCGCCTTCCCGCTCGAGAACGATCGCAGCGGCGCCCTCTCCCGGCACCATGCCGTCCGCACCCGCTTCGAAGGGACGCGAGCCGCGAAAGCTGAGCGCGCCGAGCGTCGCGAGCGCAGCGTAGTACTCGGGAAACAGGTTCCACGCCACGCCGCAGACGACGGCGACGTCCACCTCTCGGCGGAGGAGCGCGCGCCGCGCGAGATGAATCGCAACGAGCGACGACGCGCATGCGGCGTCCACGGAGAGCACGCCGCCGCGGAGATCGTGGAGCGACGCGAGGCGCGCGGCGCACTCGATGCTGCTTCCGGCCCGAAGGGTCTCTTCGTCGATCGATGCCGCCGAGCACGAAAGCGAGCGCTCGAAGGCTTGCGCGAGCGCCTCGGCTCGTGACGCAGGCGTGCCGCGCTCGGCGAGCACGCGAAGCGCCGTCGAAACGCAGCGCACGGCGAGCATGGCGCGTTCCGCCTCCATCTCCGCGGCACGCAGCGGAAGATGGCCGACCCACACGCCCGTCCGGCGTCGCGCGAGCGCGCCCGGCTCGAATGCGGCGTCGTCGAGCGCCTGCTCGCACGCGAGCGTCGCGAGGACGACAGCGCCGTCGAGCTTCGCCAGCGTCACGGGCGGGAGCTGCAGGCGCCGCGCATCGCGCTCGGGCTCCGCCACCGTGCCAGCGAGCGCGACGGCCTCGGCGTCACGCGACTGCGGCGCGGCGTGGTCCGAGAGGCGGAAGCGCGACGCCGGCATTTCGCGCACGTGGCACGCGCCCTCGACGACCGTGTGAAACAGCGCGGACGGAGAGTCCGCGCCCGGCACGAGCACGCCCATGCCCGTCATCGCAACGTCGCGCCGCAGCGTAGGCGCGGATTCCAGGGCGCGCTTCGCAACGTCGGGATGCGCGAGCAAGAGGTGGTGCGCGACGTCGCCGAACCCCGGCGAGCTCACCGAAGCGCGCCACACCGGACCGCCGACGCCCGCTCTCGTTCGCCGGGCGACCGCGAGCGCGGCGACGGCGACCGAGAGCATGCCGCTCGCGGCGCCGAGGAAACCGAACTGTCGCGCGCTCGAAGCCGTCCGGCCTTCCGCGACGGCGTCCCCGTACGCCTCGGCGAGACCGGCGAGCTCGGCCGAGTCCGTCGCCGGCAAGCCGGGGGCCTGACACTCGACGAGATCGACGTCGCGCGGCGCGACGCCGGCGCTCGCCAGGGCTGCCCTGGCGGCCTCGGCCGTGCACTCGGCGGCCGCGCGACTCTTGGCCCGGCGGCCCGCGCCGGACGTCCCGTGCGACTCGACGACCGCGTACACGCGGACGCCGCGCGCGAGCGCGGCTTCCTCACGGCAGAGCACGATGGCGAGCGCGCCTTCGCCGAGGACGGTGCCCGAGTCTTCGCGGAGCGAGGCGCGCGCCCACGCGCGGGCGTCAGACGCGAGCAGGCCTCGCCGCGCGTGGGCGAGCAGCTGCGTCGCCGTGACGAGCGGCGACACGCCGGCCACGATCGCGCAATCCGACTCGCCGTCGCGCACGGACTCGAACCCGGCGATCGTCGCAGCGAGCGACGAGGCCATTCCCGCGTCGTAGCTCGCGTGGCCTCCCCCGAGATCGAGCGCGTTCGCGACGCGACCCGCCGCCATGGCCGCGGTGGTCATCAGCGAGTCGACGCCGACGTCGGGAGCCGCTGCTTCCAGCGCCGAGGCGATCGCGTGAGCGGCGTCGTCGGCGAGGCCGGCCTCCTTCGCCGCCTGCTCGAGCGCTCGCAGCACGAGAGGCATGCGCACCCGCGCGATGTGATCGTTCGCGGGGTCGAGCCCGAGCGTCGTGGCACCCACGTGCACGCTCGTGCGCTTGCACTCGGGAGCCTCGCGCGTCAGGCGCGCATCGTCGCAAGCGGCGAGCATCGCCGCGATCACCGAGCGCTCCATGCGATGGAGCTTCGCCACCGTGGCGGGCGGCGTGCGAAGCGCGCGCGAGTCGACGTCGTGCTCCTCGAGCAACCGCGCGCATGGCCGCGGCCCGAGCGCCCGCTCGTCCCAGCGTTCGTGGGGAACGGGAGCCACCGGCGCGGGCGCCTCGGCGAGCCTCCGGAGCAAGGCCTCGGCGTCGCGCGCGCCGTGAACGCGCACGCCGATGCCCACGATCGCGATTCGGGACGTCATCGCTCCGTTCAGCCCGTCTTCTGGCTCGCGAAGGGACGGATCGACTCTCGGGCGGCGAGCTCGTGATCGTTCGAGGCGCGCGCCACGCCGGCGCGCGCGAGCGTGACGAACCGCGCGCCGTCGATCGCGAGGAGCGGCTCGCCCGAAGGCCGAAGGGCCCGCACGTCGACGGCGACCGAATCGGCGCCGAGCTCCCGCAATCGCACATAAACGAGCGTTTCTTCCGCGGCGTCGGGAAATCCTCCGAGACGGAGTGCTTCGATCGTCTCCGGCACGAGGGGACCCGAGAACTTGCGCCCGAAGGCGAGCGCCGTCACACCGAACACGCCGTCGAGCCACGGAGAGGGCAGCGCAAGCGAGGCAAAGTCGCTGGAGCTTGCGAGCTCCGCTTCCTCGGCGTCGACGTGAACACCACCTGCGGCCTCCATCTCGGACAGATCGACCGCCCAGACGCGCGCGGCGGACGTCTCGCCGAATCGCACGACGGCCGGTGACTGCACCTGCAGGCCGCCGAGCCCGCCGAGGTAGCCGCGACGGTCGAGGCGCCGGACGACGCGGGGAGCGAGACCCTCGGCCCGGCGTTCGCCGAAGCGGAACGTCGCCTCGTGCGTGACGACGTCGCCTCCACGCGCGCGGCCGTCGAGCGCGCGCGCCACGACACGATCGACCCCCGTCCGTTCCACGACCAAGGACAACGTCCGCGGCTCGTCGTCACGAAGGGCTATCGGCCCGTAGTCGGCGAGCTCGAGCGCCTGCGAAACACGATGCCCCGTCGCAAGCTCCGCCGCTTGCGCGAGCGCTCCCCATACGAACGCGGCGCTCACCCAGCCCACGCTGTCCGCGCCGCCGTCCAGCGTGCTCTGAGCCCGCCCGAACGTCGCTTCGGCGACGAAGGCGTGCCCGTTCTGATGGGGCAGCGGCCGCACGAGCGTGGCCTTCACCGTCGTGTCGGAAGCCGCCACGCGCCGTACGACCTCGCTGCGCGGAAGCTCGCTCAGGGTTCGCAGCAAGGCGGGTTCGGTCTCTTCGTGCCGAGGCTCGCGCTCGGATGAAAGCGGCGCCGGCGAAGCATAGGTGCGAATGGGCTCGAGCGCAGGCTCGGACGGCGGCGCGGCTTCGGTCCGAGGCGCCGGAACGGAGAACTGGGTGCCGCGAATGCGACCGACCATGTGGTCGATGACCTTGCGAAGCGTGTTGTATTCGCGCATCCGCAGGTTTTTCGCCGGCGCGAGCCCGAAATGGTGACGAGCGCGCGAGTACACTTCGGCCTGCTTCACGGTGTCGATGCCGAGATCTCCCTCGAGATCGACGTCGAGCTCGAGCATGTCCTTCGGGTAGCCCGTGCGTTCGGCGAGCGCGGCGACGACCATCTCGTGGATTGCGTCCCAGAGCTTCTGGTCGTCCGTTTGGTTCCCGTCCGTTACATCGGTTTCGTTGGCCATGGAGATCTCCGTCGTGGGGTTCGTTCGGCTCGGCGGCTCGAGCGTGCCGAGATCCATAACGAACGTGAACCCGAGCAAGCGCTGGAAAAGCTCGACCTCACCCGTCTTCGGGTGGCACGAGGCGTGGCAGGTGAAGCTTCGTCCCGAGAGCGTGTCCTCGACGTACGTGCGGAGGGGCCACTTGGGACCGCACTCGAGAAACGTGCGCGCGCCTTTCGCGTAAGCGGCTTCGATCGCTTCGCGAAAGCGCGCCGGGCACACGTACTGTTCGACGAGGCGCTCGATCGCGCGCTCGCGCTCGGCGCCGTACGTTTCGAGATCCACCGTCGAGAGCACCTCGATCCGCGGCGCCTCGAACGCCAGCCGCTCGAGCCCGTCGCGGTAGGGCCGCTGCGCGGCGGCGATGACCGGCGAGTGGTACGCGCGGTAGCCGGGAATCACGCTCGCTTCGATGCCCTCCCGACCGCAGAGCTCGAGCAAGGCGTGGAGCGCGCCGGTCTCGCCGGAAGCCAGGCAGGAAGTCGGGCAATTGTCCGCGGCGAGATACACCCTGCTCGCGAGCCCCGCGGAGAGCCGCGCGAGCTCGGCCGCACCGGCGCGCACGATGGCGAGCGCGCCAACCTCGCCTTCGAGCTCCAGAACGGCTCGGCTGCGGGTGTACATCGCGCGCAAGCCGCTCTCGAAGTCGAGCACCCCAGCCGTCGTGAGCGCCGCGAGCTCGCCGGCGCTTTGTCCCACCAAGAGGTCGGGCGCGACGCCATGGGCGCAGAGCAGCGCGGCGAGGCCCGTGCTCACCGCGAAGACCGCCGCGTGGAGATCCTCGAAGTGCTCGTCGATGCGGGGGTCGGTGCCGGCGATGGCGGGGCGCAACGGGCGCCCCGTAATCTCCTCCCAGACGGCGTCGGCGCGCCGGAGGTGCGCGTCGAGCAGAGGCCAGCGCGCGCTCGCCTCGAGCGCCATCCCGGCATACTCGGGCCCCTGCCCTGGGAAGAGCAGGGCGACGCGGCCCGGCCGTTCCTCGCCCGTCGCGCAAAACGCGCCGAGCGCCGCGAGCCCCCGCGCTTCGCCCGGCGAGAACGCCGCGCGCCGAATGCGGGCGAGCTTGTTCGAGAGGTCCTGCACGCTCCGCGCAGTGAAGGCGATTCGGGCACGCGCGCCGCGCGCGGCCAGGGCGGCCGCCACGCGGCGACTCTCGGCGGCAAAGGCGGTCAAGTCCGGGTTCTCGGCGCTCGAACGCTCGAGTCGATCGAGCTCGGCCAGAGCCTGAGCGGGCGTGCTCGCGGCGACGGCGAAGAGCTCGGACGGGCCGGGTCCGGCCGAGGGCGGAATCGTGCTCCAGGATTGGCGAGGCTTTTCCGGCGCTTCGCGCGGCGGCTCACCGACGAGGACGTGGAAGTTCGAGCCTCCGATGCCGAACGCGCTCGCGCCCGCGACTCGCGGGCGTCCGTTCGCGAGCTTCGGCCACGGTCGAGCGGCCACGAGCGGCTCGATGCCGCACGCGGCGAAATCGATGCGAGGGCTCGGGCGTGAGTGGTGAATGGTCGGGGGGAGCGTTTCGTGTTCGAGCGCGAGCACGAGCTTCGCGATCGCGGGCGCGCCGGCGGCCGGGCACAAGTGGCCGAGGTTCGATTTGACCGAGCCGATGGGAAGCGGGCCCTTTCGCGCGGGCGTCGAGTACGCGCAGCCGAGCGCCATGGCTTCCGCGGCGTCGCCCAGCACCGTGCCCGTGCCGTGACATTCGACGTAGGAAACGTCCAGGGGTTCGAGCGAGGCGCGCTCGAGCGCGCGCCGGATGGCGAGCGCTTCCCCGTCGACGCTCGGCGTGAGCACGGAGCGTCCGCGACCGTCGCTGGAACCGCCGATACCGTGCAGTACGGCGCGAATGCGATGTCCCGCGCGCACGGCGTCCGAGAGGCGTTCGAGCACGAACATGCCCGCACCTTCGCCCGGCACGAATCCGTTCGCCGACGCGTCGAACGGCGCGATGCCTCCCGGTGAAAGACCCCGAAACCGCGACGTTCCGACGAAGAACTCGGGAGCGAGATCCCCGAAGGCGCCACCGGCGACCGCGAGATCGCAGCGGCGGTCGCGAAGCGCGAGCAGGGCGGCGTGGAACGCCGCAAACGTCGACGCGCATGCCGATTCGATCCCGACGCACGGACCGGACGCGCCCACCGCGCGCGCGACGCGCGCCGCAGTCGTGCTCGCGAGCCACGACTCGAGCGAGCCTGACGTGAGCGGTGCGCGCCGGCGTGCGAGCTCGCGCCGAGCTTCGGCGACGACCGTACTCGCGCTCGAGCTTGCGTCCCGGGCGCCGAGAGCCAGCGCGAGCTCGTACGCGAGCTCGTCGAAATTCACGAGAGCGTCCGCCTCCCATTTTTCGGCCACGAACGGCATGTAGGCGACGAACGTCGCGATCCGCGCCGGGTCGGCCGCCTGCATCGCGGCTCCGGCGTCGCGCACCGCCTGGAGTGCTGCCTGGAGCGCGAGGAGGTTCGTGCGATCCAAGCCCTCGCCTTCGGGATCCAGTCCTTCGACGAACGAGCCCTTGCGCCCGTACGATCGCTCGAGGTCGTCGGCGTCGTCGCTCCAGTACCGTTCGAGCGACCAGCGCGAGGACGGCACGTCGATCACGGAATCACGCCCCGCGAGCAGGTTCGCGTGGAGCGCTGCAACGTCGGTCGCGTCGGCGAAGCGGGCGCCGAGTCCCACGATGGCGAGCGGCTCCGGTTCGAACGAGCTCGCGCGGGCGCGCGCCGGCGCCGGTGCGGCTGCGGCTGCGGACGGCGCGCGGAAGCGCTCGAGCACGACGTGCCCGGCGAGCCCGGACAGCGAGAGCGCCGAAGCACCCGCGAGCGTGCCGTGCTCCCACCGCGTGGCGCGCTTCGCGATGCGGGCGAAGGGGAGCCGCTCGAGAAGGGCCCGCGGCTCGTCGGACAGCGGACGGGGAAATACCGTCTCGTCGCGCAGTGAGAGCGCGGCGCGCAGGATGGCCACCGCACCCGACGCCGCCCCGAGATGGCCGATCTCGGGAACACTCGTGCCGAGCGTGAG
>DASUTR010000268.1:0-3178 GCA_036374535.1 Polyangiaceae bacterium | reverse complement strand
CGTTGCCCGCACGCTCGAAGCCTACGATGCGGCCCAGAAGCATCTCGCCGAAACGGCGGCACGCGCGGCCGCGGTGGCGCGTTGGTCGAGTCCGCTCGCGCGGCGCCTCGAAGAAGCGAAAAGGCTCGCCGAGCGCTTCGGGGCCGAGCTCGTGATCGCCGTCTTGCCGCTCGACGTCGAGGTGTCGCCCGAGGAGTGGAAGAAGTACGGCGCGGCGCCCGTCGACCTCACGTCGCTCGACGTGTTTCACCGCGACATCCTCGGGGTCGCGAAGGATCTCGGCGTGCGCGCGCTCGATACGACGGCGGCGCTCCGGGCGGCCCAGCCCGGGGCGTTTCTCGATCGCGACCTCCACATGACGCCGAAGGGGCACCTCGCCGTCGCCAAGGCGCTCGCGGCGGCGCTCCGCGAGCCCGCGCCGCTCCGCTACGATCCGAAGCTGGCGCTCGGGCGCTCGTGGCTGCCCACGAACGAGGAGTTCGCCGAGCAGAAGGAGCTCACGGTGCGCGGCTCGAGCGCGGCGCACTGCGAAACCAACAAGGTGCGCGAGTGGCTCCGCGTGCGCTGCCGCCAAGCGACGCCTGCCCGGCCGAAGCCCATCGGCGCGCGCGTTCTCCGCGGCGGACACGGCGACACGCTGATCTCGCTCTACGATGGCGTGCTCACGCTGCTCGTGCCGATCTTGCCGGGCGACACGTTCGAGGCCGAGCTTCATTGGGAGAGCGAGTCGCGGCGACTACTCCTCGAATGGCCCGAGCGCGACCTGCCGATCTGGCGCGACGCCGAGCATCTCTCGAAACCCTTGCCGGCGAGCTCGGCGCCTCCGGCGATGCCCCCCGTGGCCGCCGAGCTCTGTAGCTGCGAGAAGAAGCGCGCCGGCGCGACGAGCTGCGCGGCGCTCATCGCGTCTCCCGAGGCCGCGTGCGCGCGGACGTACGGAGCGGATTGCGAGAAGCTTCTCGCCTGCGCCGCGGGAAGCCAGCTCCGGCGGCCGAGCTGCGCTCCCGGCGAGGTCAACGCCGGGGCCCTCGGACGCTGCAGAGCCTTGTGCGACGCGAAGCCGTGCGCCGAGGGAAGCTGCGTCGCCGCTCACGGCGTCAAGGTGTGCGAGCCGTGAAATCGTCCCGCAAGCTCGCCTCGGTAGCGATTTTGGGGCTCACCGTCGCTGCGTGCGACGAGATGCCGAGCCGCACCGGCGCCGCTCGGCCGAGCGCTGCTTCGTCGGTCGCAGCAGCGCCGGACGCGGCGGCCGTCGAGCGCGCGGCGCTCGCCTACGTCGAGGCCGCGCGCGCGCACGCGAAGACGTGCATCTGCTACTCGAGTCCGTGGGAGGGCCTGATTCGCGACTACTGCGCCGGCGCCGGGCCCGAGCTCGAAGCCGTGAAGCGGGCCGGCACGGCCATCGCGGCGCTCGACGCCGAGAATCGCGACGTTCCGCCTGCGGCTGCCGCTTTTCTGAGCGAAGCCGCGCTTCACGCCCGCTGGCTCGCCGACTACGCGGAGAAGGCCGAGCGCTGGGCGAAGACGGACCCGAGGGGACGCGACAGCGTCTACGATCCGGGCATCCAAGAGCGCCCCGGCACGATCCGCGGCGCCGTTCCGGCGTTCCAAACGCTCGCTCGCCGCTACAACGACTGGCACCCGAACGCGAAGGTGCCCGCGATCGCGTACGGCGCGTACCGGCCCGGCGGGGTGACGACGGGCGGGCACACGCTCGAGCGTGCGGTCTTGAGGTACTTCTCGAGCTCGAAGGCGGACTTCGAGAAACGGAAGCGCGAGACGGAGTACTTGCCCTGGATCGAGTGCTTCGATGGGCCTTGTATGCAGGGCTATTGAGTGCGTGCTCGTTCGGCGGGTCGTGCCGAGGCCGAGTCAGGCTACGCTGAAGGCCGGTCGGCATGCTGAGCGTCCACTCGCTTTTCGCAAGGATCGCGGCGCCGTTCGTGACGCGCAACCGGCGGAGTGCTCGGGCGATGCTCGTGCGCTTCGCTCGGGCGGAGCTCGGGAGCTCGCTCAGTCTGCGGTGGGCGGCGGCTCGGACGGCGTCGGCTGAGCGGCGCGCGCTGTATTTGCGCCATGCGCTCGACGAGGAGCGGCACGCGCGGCTGTTCGCGGCGCGCGCGCGGAAGCTCGGCGCGAAGTTTTCGGTGCTCGCCGCGGATGCCGACGATCTGTTTCGGCTGCTCGGGGAAAAGCGGTTCGTCGCGTTCGTCCATCGCGCGGAAGCCCGGGGTGAGCGCGAGCTCGCCGCGTATCGGCGGAATTTTCGCGCGGCGGGCGATCGGAAGACGGCGGCGGTGTTCGACGCGGTGCTGCGCGACGAGCGGCGGCACGTCGAGTACTCGGAAGCGTTGCTGCCCGAGCTCGGGGTGACGCGAATGACGGCCCTCGGCGTTGCGTCGTGGGAGGGCATGCGGGCGGCTCGCCGGGGAGGTCGCGCGCTGCTCGCTCAGGTGAGCCACGCGGTGCTCGTCGCGCTCTACGCGACGTTGCTTCCCTTTTCGCTCGCGCTCCGGGTGCGGAGCCGGCTTCGGCGGGCCGGCGTGGCGCGCGGCAAGCGCGTGCCGGCGCTCGAGAGGTGAGCGCGTGGCCGCGGTGCTCGGGATTTCGGGGCTTTACCACGACGCTGCCGCGGCGCTCGTGGTGGACGGGTGCGTCGTCGCCGCGATGCACGAAGAGCGGCTCGATCGTGTGAAGCACAGCGCCGGGCTGCCCGAGCGGGCCGCGCGCGCTTGTCTCGAGCTCGGGGGAATCGAGCCGAGAGCGCTCGACGCGGTCGTGTTCTACGAAGAGCCGTTTCCGAAGTTCGAACGCTTGCTCTCGTGGCTCGTCGGGACGTTTCCGCGCGCGCCGTCGTACTTCGCTCGGTCACTTCGGGGCGAGCTCGCGCGAAAGCTTTGGGCGCTCGACGAGCTCGCCGAGACGCTCGGCGTGCCGCGGGGCAAGGTGAGGGCCGTCTCGCATCACCGCTCGCACGCGGCGAGCGCGTTCTTCACGAGTCCGTTCGACGAAGCGGCCGTGCTCACCGTCGACGGGGTCGGCGAGCGCACGACGACGGCGATCTGGCACGGGCGCGGAACCAGCCTACGTCCGTGTTTTTCGATCGAATTTCCGCATTCGCTCGGGCTTTTCTACGCGGCCATGACCGCGTACGCAGGCTTCGAGGTGCTCGAAGGCG
>DASUTR010000267.1:0-2437 GCA_036374535.1 Polyangiaceae bacterium | reverse complement strand
CGGGCGACGCCGTGCGGGTTCCCTGACGCGCGGATCGTGTCTTGGAACGAAAGCTTGACTACTTGCTCTTGGACTGACGCTTGAGCCTCGGACGTAAGGCCGTTCGCGGGGCCCTGTGGACGATCACCACCGGCATGGGCTCGCGCGCTCTCGGCCTCGTGGGCACGCTGATCGTCACGCATTTCCTGTCGCCCGGCGAGTACGGAGAGGTAACGGTCGCTGCGGTCTTCGTCCTTTCGGCCAACCAGTTTTCGACGGTCGGCCTCGGACAATTCATCGTCGCTCGGCCCGACGCTCCGCGCGAGGCCGCCTTCCACGCCACGGTTTTCCACGTCGCGCTGGGGGTCGTCGCGCTGCTCCTCTTGTTCGCGTTCGGCGGCCGGCTCGGCTCGGCCGTCGACGCTCCGCACATGAGCCGGTTCCTGCCGGGCCTCGCGCTCGCGATGCTGTTCGACCGCTTGGCGTTCGTTCCCGAGCGCGTACTCGCGCGCGACCTGCGCTTCGGTCCACTGAGCCTCGCGCGGGCCGCAGGGGACGTGGCGCACACGGTGACGGCGGTCGCACTCGCCGCCGCCGGTTTCGGCGCAGCGGCGCTCGTTTGGGGAAACCTCGTCCGTTCCGTGCTCCGTTTCGCCGCATTCGGATTCAGCGTGCCGCGGCGGGACTGGCTCGAACCTTGTCGCTTGACGCTCCGGCAGTCGCGCGAGCTCTTCGCGTTCGGCATGCCCGTAGCGCTCGGCGCGCTCTTCGCCTTCGCGGCGCGGCGCTGGGACAACTTGCTCGTGTCGCGTTACTTCGGCCCGGGACCGACCGGCATGTACAACCTCGCCTACAACTTGGCCGACGTTCCCGCGACGCAGGTCGGCGAACAAATCGGCGACGTGCTCGTCCCGTCGTTCGCCCGGCTCGACGGCGAGCGACGCACGGAAGCGCTCGTTCGCTCGCTCACGCTGCTGAGCCTCGTCGTTTTCCCCCTGGCGATCGGCCTCGCCGCCGTGGCCCCGACCCTCGTCGCCACGATTTTCGACGAACGCTGGCGTCCGGTCGCGCCGATGCTGGTCTTGCTCTCGGCGCTCTCGGTCGCGCGTCCCATCGGCTGGACGATTCAGTCCTACCTCCAGGCCCGGCAGCGCACGTCCTACCTCCCCTGGCTCGAGGGGCTGAAGCTCCTGATTCTCGTGGGGGGCATCGCGACCTTCGGTCGAAGCAGCCCGCTCTGGACGTGCGCTGCCGTCGGTGTGGCGTTCGGAGTGCACGCGATTGCGTCGCTCGTCGTCGCGCGCTTCCTCGACGCGATCCCGCTCGGGCGGGTGTTCAAAGGTCTCGCGGGAGCGCTCGCGGCGTGCGCCGCAATGACGCTCGCCGTGCTCGCGGCGCGAAGCGCGCTCTCGCTCGAAGGCCTGGCGCCGGGTGTGGCGCTCGCCGTGGAGGTAGCGGTGGGCGTCGTGAGCTACGTCGCGGCGGTATTCGTCTTCGCGCGCGCGGCGAGCTACGAGCTCGTGCGTCGCGTGCTCGATGCTGCAGGGATGCGGTGGCGGGCCGTTCACGACTCGTCCGATTGAGCGGGTCAGAGCACGCAGCGAAAGCCGAGGGACGTCCCGGAGTCGGCCGGATCGTACCAATCGCGTTTGGACGCGCGTTGCCAAACGGAAAGGCTGCGCCAACCGCCGCCGCGACCCGTGTAACGCGTTCCAGCGGCCGGTCCGGTGGGATTCTCGCTGGGCGAATCCGCGTAATACGTTTCGTCGTACCAGTCGCTCACCATTTCGACCATATTGCCGGCCATATCGAGCGCCCCGTACGGACTCGCGCCGTCCGGGAAGCTGCCGACGGCGGCCGCGTCGTCCTCGCAGCCCGACATGTTGACGAGCGTGCAATCGGCTTCCTCGTTACCCCACGGAAACTTCGCGCCGTCTTCTCCCCGTGCGGCTTTCTCCCATTCCGCTTCGGTCGGCAATCGCCGGCCTGCCCATTCGCAGTACGTCTGCGCTTGCCCGAGGTTGATGCAGCCGGCCGGGTAGTCCGTGCGCTCGCAATCCCATTCACACGACGGCGGATCGCACGCCCCTTCCGTGACGCACGCGGCGTATTGATCCTGGGTCACTTCGGTTCGCTCGATCGAGAACGCCGAGAGCGAGACCGTGTGCGTCGGAAGCTCGTCAGGCGCGCACTCGGAGTCGACGTCTTCGTTGCAGCCCATGATGAACTCGCCCGCGGGCACCTCGACGAGCTCTCCGGGTGAGGCGTCACTCGTGCACGCGAAGCCGCCACCGCTGCCGCCCTTGGCGGTGCTGCCGCCGTTCCCGGAGCCGCCGGAGCCGCCGCGCCCGCTCGAGCCACCGCCCCCGCTCGTTCCTCCGGTGTCCGAGCCACCCCCGTCGTCCGCGTCGCCTTCGGAACCGCAGGCGAGCAGCAGCGGAATCGCCATGCATCCCGC
>DASUTR010000266.1:0-4214 GCA_036374535.1 Polyangiaceae bacterium | reverse complement strand
GCCTTCGACTCGACGGGGCGCCTGGCCTACCCGGACTTCGTCGAAACGGTGACGCGCATTCTGCCGATGTACTGGGTACGCGCTCTCGGCGGCTCGCTCTACGTGGCGGGATTGGTCATGGCGCTCGTGAACATGGTCATGACGTTCCGCTCGCGTCCGGCCGTCTACGCTCGCGACATCCAAGAAGCGCCGCCGCTCGGCGCCTACGAAGGTCCTTCGCCGGCCGTCGTGATTCCACGGCACGCGACGATGGCGCACACGGGTTACCACCTGCGCTACTTCGCAGAGGCAGCGTGGCATCGCGTGTGGGAGCGTCGACCGTTTCGATTCACCCTGTGGGTCACTGCGGCAGTCGCGGTTGCCTCGCTGTTCGAGATCATTCCGACGTTCCTGATTCGCTCGAATGTGCCGACCATCGCGGCCGTCAAGCCGTATACGCCGCTCGAACTCGTCGGTCGAGACATCTACGTGGCGGAGGGTTGTTACAACTGCCACTCGCAGATGGTTCGCCCGATTCGGGCGGAAACCGAGCGCTACGGCGAATACTCCAAGCCCGGTGAGTTCGTCTACGATCGCCCGTTTCAGTGGGGCTCGCGGCGAATCGGGCCCGACCTCCATCGCATCGGCGGCAAGTACCCGCACCTCTGGCACGTGCGGCACATGCAGGATCCTCGTTCGACGACGCCGCAATCGATCATGCCGAAGTACCCGTGGCTTCTCTCCGATGAGCTCGATTTTTCCGTCGTGCAACCGCGGGTCGACGCCATGGCGATGCTGGGGGTTCCGTACGGCGAGGCGGTGACGCGCGGCGAGGCGATGGCGCGCGAACAGGGACGCACGATCGCGCGCGAAATCGCCGCGCAGGGAGGTTCGATCGGCCTCGAGACGAAGAAGATCGTCGCGCTCGTCGCCTACCTGCAGCGTCTCGGCATCGACATCAACAAGACTCCCGGCACCGCGCCGGAAACGGCCGTCCCCGTGGCGTTGCGCGCTGCCGGCGAGGACCACGCTCTCCTTTCACCCCCGGCGCGCGCTCGTGAAGGGAGCCGGCCGTGAAGCTCAGCGACATCATGTCTGCCATGGACCTCGCCGGCTATGCCGAGGCCGGTCTGGTGCTCTTCATCGTGGCGTTCGCCGCCGTGGCCGTGGACGTCGTTCGTGGCGGCAAGTCGCTCGAATCGCTTTCGCATTTGCCCTTCGACTCCGACTCCCATTCTGAAACCTCGACTCCGGAGAACCCGTCGTGACGCTCGAATCCGTCCATCCTTCCGCACCCCTTGCCGCCGATGTCGTTCGCGACGAGCCCGTCGCACACAACGAGGGCGCGATCCTCGAGCACGAGTACGACGGAATCCGAGAGTATGACAATCCGCTGCCGGGCTGGTGGACCGCGCTGTTCTGGGGCTCGATCGCTTTCTCGATTGGCTACTGCGTTTACTACTACCTCTCGCCCCACGGCGTCGGGGTTCTCGAGGCGTACGAGGAGGACATGCGCGTCGCTCGCGAGGAACGTGCCAAGCAATCGCTCGCCGAGGCGCCGAGCGAAGCCGTGCTCGGTAAGCTGATGGCCGATCGGGAGCTGATGCAGGACGCGAAGGTGACGTTCGGCCTGCGCTGTTCGCCCTGCCACGGCCCGCAGGGCCAGGGCCTGATCGGGCCGAACCTCACCGATGAATACGTCATTCACGGTGAGCACGGCCTCATGGACATCTACACGGTGATCAGCCGCGGCGTCCCGAGCAAGGGCATGCCCGCGTGGGAGCTCCAACTCAAGCCCATCGAGGTTCGAAAGCTCGCCGCGTACATTGGCACGCTGCGCGGCACGCACGTCGCCGGCAAGGCACCCGAGGGGCGCCTCGTCGGGAAGCGTTGAGAGGATACGCCCGTGTCGGCCCCCATCCCTTCTCCTCGCCGCGTTCTGCCGACTCTGAACGCCGACGGGACGCGTCGCCTCATTCGACCGCGGCTCTACCCGGGGCCTAAATGGCGCGCTCGTCGCCTGACGGCGTGGGTGCTCATGATCGTGTTCGTGCTCCTACCGTGGCTTCGCCTCGGCGGGCGCCCGATCGTCTTGCTCGACGTCGCGCGGCGTGAATTCACCCTGTTCGGTCGCACGTTTCTCCCGACGGACGGCGTGCTCCTGATGCTGCTCCTCCTGACGATCTTCGTCGGCGTGGTGTTGGCGACGGCGGTCGTGGGCAGGGCGTGGTGCGGCTGGGCGTGCCCGCAGACCGTGTACATGGAGTTCCTCTATCGCCCAATCGAGCGGCTCTTCGAAGGCAAGCGGCCTCCTGCCGGCGGCGTGCGGGGGCTCCGTAGGCTGGGCAAAAACGCGGTCTTTTTAGCGATTTCCGTGCTGCTCGGTAATGCGTTTCTCTCCTATTTCGTCGGCACGGACGCGCTCGTGCGCTGGATGGGGCAGTCGCCGTCGCGGCACCCGGAGCCGTTCCTCGTGATGGCCGCGGTCTCCGCGCTGACGTTCTTCGATTTCGCGTACTTCCGCGAACAGATGTGCACGGTGGTTTGCCCGTACGCGCGTCTGCAGTCGGTGCTGCTGGACCGCCGTTCACTCATCGTCGGCTACGACGTCGCGCGTGGCGAGCCACGCAGCAAAGGGAAGAGTAAGCCGGGTTCCGGCGACTGCATCGACTGCAAAGCCTGTGTCGCCACGTGCCCGACGGGGATCGACATCCGCCAGGGGTTGCAGCTCGAGTGCATCGCCTGCGCGCAGTGCGCCGACGCCTGTGACTCGATCATGGCCCGCATCTCGAAGCCGAAAGGACTGATTCGTTACGCCGCGCAGCAGAGCCTCGAGACGGGCGTCGCGAGTCGTGTCTTGCGTCCTCGCGTCGGCATCTACGCCGCTCTGCTCGGCGTGCTGCTCGTCGCGCTCATCGCCACGGCGGAGACTCGAGGCGCGGCCGAGGTGACGATTCTGCGTGGCGTCGGAGCGCCCTTCGAGATGCGCGACGGACTTTCGGTGAACCAAATCCGTGTAAAAGTGCGCAATCGCGACGCGGAGGCTCGCCGCTATCGCATCGAGCTCTTCGACGCGCCCGGGGCCCGCTTGATCTCGCCCGAAAATCCCCTCGAAGTCGGCGCGGGCGAGCAACGCTCGACGACGCTTTTCGTCCTGGTCGAGCCCCGCCTTTTCTCGAACGGACAGCGCGCCGTTCGCTTCCAGGTGAGCGACGGCGAAGGGTTCAGCCAATTCGCGCCGTATCGGCTGCTCGGGCCCGAGACCACCGCTCCCACGGGGAAACGGCCATGAGCTCCGTCGCTGCGCGCGTTTGGCCGTGGGTGCCCGCGGGTCTACTCGCTTCGATGCTCGCCGGACTTTTCGCCATGGCGGCAATCGCCGTCCGAGATCCGGGATTCGCGCTCGAGCGCGACTACTACAAGAAGGCCGTCGCCTTCGATCGGGAAATCGCCCAGCGTGCCGAGAACGAACGGCTCGGCTGGACCGTTCGCGTCGACGCCGGCGCGGCCGCGCCACGGAGCGACACCACGCTCGTCGTCGAGCTGCGCGACGCCACGGGCCCGATTTCGGGCGCCCGCGTCAACGTGGAAGCGCTGCGAAACGCCGCGGCCGCGAACGGACTCGAAGCGATCCTCACGGAGCGCCGTCCCGGAGAATACGAAGCTCGGCTGCCACTCCGCCGCGGCGGCCTCTGGGAAATACGCATCAGCGCGTCCCGCGGCGCCGATCGCTTCACGCGCGTCGAACGGCGCGACGTCGCAGAGGCGGCACCGTGAACCCGCTGTGGCTTTCCGTGCTCCTCGCGAGCGCCGGAGGGAGTCTTCATTGCGCGGCGATGTGCGGACCGTTCGTGGCTGCCGTCACCGGGGTCGGCACGAACGGTCGAGCGGCTCCGCAGGTTCACGCCGCGTATCATCTCGGACGGCTCGTGACCTACCTCGTTCTCGGCGGGAGTGCGGGTCTCCTGGGCAGCGCCCTGGATTTAGCGGGAGGCGCCATCGGCATCGGCCGCGTCTCGGCTCTCGTGGCCGGAGCGATCCTCGTTCTCTCGGGTGCGTCGGCGCTCGTGGCGCGCCAGGGCCTCGTCAAATTGCGGCGCCGAGCGCCTTCGCGGCTCGGCACGCTGCTCGGTCGGGCGCTCGCGAGTTTTGCTCGATTTCCTCCGCTGCGGCGCGCCGGGCTCTTGGGGCTTTCGACGACGCTCGTACCGTGCGGGTGGCTCTACGCCTTCGTC
>DASUTR010000265.1:0-10023 GCA_036374535.1 Polyangiaceae bacterium | reverse complement strand
GAGTGGGCGGGGGATTCGGAGCGGGAGGCGCGGGCGGCTGCGCGTTCGCGAGCGCAGGAGCGAACAAGAGTGCGCCGATCGGAGCCAAGAAACGCCGCCGCCTCGATATCGAGCTCATCGCCGAGCCTTATACTTTCGCTTCGGCGAATTCGCGCGACAAATCCGCGCCTTCACCGTTCGAGGCGAAACGCCGGCGCGGAGCAACCGGTGCCCGCGGCTGGCCGATGACCTCGCGTGGTAAGATCCGATGGCGTTGTCACTCCCGCTTCCCGCCGAGCCCGTGCGCCCTCCGCGCAGCTACCTCAGACCTCCCGCTCCGCTGGTTTTTCCCACGAGCAAACCGGTGCCGGAGGGCGCTGATCACAAGCTCAAGCTCTATGACCTCTGGCTGAGCGTGCGGAGGGCGTATCCGGAGGGGTGCCTTACGAGCTCGGATCAATTCCTGTATTTCGATCCGACCGATCCGAAGAAGTGCCTCGCTCCCGATTTCGCCGTTCGGGTGGGCGCCAAGGCCGAGCTCCTGAAATCCTGGAAAACCTGGGAAAAGGGCGCTCCGCACGCCGCGTGCGAGATCGTGAGCGACTGGGATCGCTCGACGACACGCCTGAAAGAGACCCTCGAGCGCTACCGGCGCGCGGGCGTGCTGGAGCTCGTTCGACTCGATCCCGAGAACCGCGCGCGCCCGATCCGCATCTGGGATGCGTTCTCGGGGGATCTCGTCGAACGCGACCTCGACCACCCGGAGGCGCTCCGCTGCGACGCACTCGGACTCTATTGGTCCGTTCAACAGGATCCCACGCTCGGCCTTACGCTGCGCCTCAGTCTGACGAACGGCGGCGGTGACATTCTGCCGACGCCCGAAGAAGCGGAACGCGCCGCAAAAGAAGCGGCCTTCGCCGATCGAGAAGCCGCGCTCGCCGATCGAGAAGCCGCGCTTGCGCGCATCGCAGAGCTCGAATCCGCCCTTGCGCAAACGCGATAGCAACGAGCGGCGACCTCGCGCTCGAACTCGGGACGGTCGTTGCGTGCAGGCGCATGGGTAGCGGGCACGGATTCGGAAATGATCGTTCGCGATAACTATCGTTCGCGATAACTTTGAAATCCTGGTCGCGGAGGGTGACGACCCCGTGGAGCGAGACGCATTTCGCCGCCCAGCGTCCCAGTCGCCGCCGTCGTCGCCGTTGCCACGCTGCGCGTCTCACGCGGGCGGCGGCAGAGAGCTCCGGCGGGCGGCCACCGCTTTGCGATCGAAGATGCGCACTCGCCGCACGAGCAGATCGAGCAGGAATACGACGATCGCGGCGAGCACGAAGCGGCTCCAGAGATCCTTCTGGTACGTGATTTTCTCACCGGCGGGATCGAACACGGCAAGCGGATTCGGATCGATCGAGCCGCCGCCGACGCTGGCAGCGCGCGTGAGCTTCTCGATGTCCGGCTCGAAGCTCGAATATTCGCGGGGGTAGGGGTTCGAGACGCGGCCGTTGCTCGTCGCGAACGGCTTCCGATTGCCGTCGGCGTCCCGGCGCGCGTGCTCGGCACGCAGCACGTAGGAACCGAACCCGGTGAGCTCGAAGTCGGCCTCGTAGCGTCCCGGCGCGACCTGCTTCATCGCGACCTCGCGGCGCTCGCTCGGTTTGCCCGCCGGGCTCACGAAGAGCTTCGAATCGACGCCGTCGTCGAAGCGCTCGTCGGGAGTGAAGGCATCGACGGTCGCGCGCACGCGTGACCCGGTGATTTCCGTCTTCATGTCGAGCTCGCGGCGGCGCTTGACGCGCATGTGCTCGCGCACGAGCTGTCCCCAGAACTTCGGATACCCCGACCACTTGAGCCAGTCGACGGCCCAATGGTTCTTCACGTCGCTCGTCCAGGCGATGGCCCAACCGAGCCCCACGCGCCAGCGCGCGAGGATCGGATCGCCTCGATCGCTCTGCAGGATGAGCTGAGCCGGCGGCGGCTTGAGCTGCGTCGCCACGTAGCCGTGGAGCAGCGGCGCCGAGCCCATGGCGATTCCCTTCAAGAACTCGGCGGAGCCGACCTGTTCGACGGGGAACCACTCGTCGATCGCGGCTTGCTGCGAGATCATCTCCGTCTCGCGCGTGAAGATCTTGGGCAGGCTGTTCGGATCCGGCACGTAGTGGAAACGACCGCCCCCGGCGTCCGCGATGGAGCGAAGGAAGTCGTGTTTCACGCCTTCCCCGAGCCCCACGGTCGTGACGGTGATCGAGGACGCGATCATCGCCTGCACGAGATCCTGCACGCCTTGTTCGGGAGCCTGGCCGTCCGTGAGCAGGATCACGTGCTTTCGCCGCGCGCGGACGACGGACAGATCCTGGTACGCCATGTCCAGGCTCTCGAAGATCATCGTGCCGCCGCCGGGTTGGATGCGCTCGACGTCGTTCTGAATGCGGCTGCGATAGCGCGCCTGCTGGAGCTTCACGTAACGGACCGGCGTCGAATCGAACGCGATGACCTCGAGCAGATCGTCCGATTGGAGCGCGCCGAGCGTCGCGATGCAGGCGGCCTTCGCCATTTCCATCGGCAGGCCCGTCATCGAGCCCGAGCGATCGATGACGAGCATCATCGCCACGTCGGGCATTTCCTTGCGCCGCTCGGCGTCCATGCGCACGGGCAAGAGCCGCTCGAACGTCGTGTGCGCCCAGCCGCCGAGCCCGAAGCCGGCGTCCCCTCCCGCGAACAAGAAGCCGCCCCCGAGATCCCGCACGTACTTTTCGACGAGATCCTGCGCGGCCGGGTTCAGCGCCTCCTTCGGCACGTCGGAAATCGCAACGAAATCATAGCGTTCGAGCTCGCGCAGGGAAGCCGGAAACGCCGCCGGCGCGCGCGTGTCGACGTCGAATTGCTGCGCGCCGAGCGCGTTCGAAAAGTAGCTCGCCCGCTGAGGCTGGCCCTCGACGTAGAGCACGGCGGGGCGCCCCGGCACGTCGAGCGTCGCCGAGTAGGCGTTGTTCGCCGCGAACTCGTCGGCGCCGAGCGCCTCGAGCTTCAAGTCGTACGTCACTTCGCCGCCGACCCGCACCACGGACTGGAATTTGATCTCGTTCGGCCCCGGCTTGAGCTCGACCTCGCGGACTCCGTCGAGACCGTTCAGCGCCTCGCCCTGGTAGAGCTTGGCGCGCACCTTCGAGGCCCGGCTCGCGTACACGTCGGCGGCGACCTCGAACGACTGCCCCACGTCCACCTTGTCCGGCAAACGCAGCGCCACCACGGCGACCTCGGGCGGCAGCGGGCGGCGGTAGGGGACGGCCCAGAGCTTCACGCCGAGCGTTCGCGCGCGGCCCGCCTCGGCGAGCAGGTTGCCCTCCGTCTCGACACCGTCGCTCACGAGCACGGCGCGCTTCAGATGACCCGGCGGGAACAGGCCGTAGGCGAGTTCGAGCGCCCCCTCGACGTTGGTGCTCGCGCTCGGCGCCTGACCCCGCGGCGCATGCCGGAGCGACGCCGGAAGCACGAGCTTTTCGCCCTGCTCGATGTCGATCCGCCGCGGGCGCTCGGCGAACGTCACGAGCCGGAGCACGTTCTCGCGGCCCTTGTTCGCGTGAAACGCTTCGATCGTCTTCTTCGCGTCGTCGAGCGCCTGATCGGACACCGAATCGCTCACGTCGACGAGGAGCACGGTCGCGACGCGATGAGCGTCGTCCGTGCGCACGAGGCGCGCGAGCGAGAAGGCGACGAGACCGAGAAACGCGACACGAAACACGAGCGCGAGCAGGCGCTGCGGCCACGGGAGATCGGCGAGCGAGCGCCCGAGCACGAACATCAAGAGCGGCGTCACGAGCAGAACGCCGAGCAACGACGGGCGAACGAGCTCGTAGCGCACGCCGTCCTCGACCCAGCTCCACGCCCCACCGCCCGTCGTACCGAGCAGGCGCTCGTAGAGCACGCCGAGCACGATCGCGACGAGCACGATCGCGGAGCCCCACAGAATGCGGCGTAGGCGCGTGCTCACACCGTCACCCTCCGGTGATACGTCACCCATTCGATCATCGATACGACGAGCACGGCCGCGAGCAGGAGCGCCCAAATCTCGCGGCGCACGCCGGCGCCTCCGGGCTCGGCCTTTTCCGCATTTTTCCCGGCAACGACGAGCTTCGGGCGCGGCGCTATGTGGCTTTCCTCGAGATCCGACAGGTTCGCCGCGAACTCGCTCGTCACGAGCTCGCTGCCCGTGCCGGTCGAGAGCCTGTAAACGCCCGCCTGGTTGCCGAACGTCACGGCGCGGCCGTTCTGCACGGGTACGGGCCGGCGCGCACCACCGGGCTCGACGAGCTCCGCCGAGCGCGCGCCGTCGGGCACCGGAACGCGCCACACTTCGCCCGTGCGGTACGACGAGAGATAGCTCGCGTCGGTTTCACCGAACGAGTCGATCGCGTTCAGCACGAAGAGCGGCCAGGCAGGCCGGAGCACGAAATCGCTTCGCCGCGGGTCGAAGCCGAGCGCGACGAAGCGGTGGCCGCCACGCGCCCCCGAGACGAGGATCGCCCCGGCGTCGCTCGCTCCGACGACCTTGTCGCCGTCGCCGGGCTCGAGCGCGAAGCCCGTCGCGACCTGCACGTCGCCGAGCGCCGCGAAGCGTAAAATCGGGCTCTTCTTGTCCCAGGTGTCGAAGCCGAAGCCCTCGATCGGCTTTCCGAGCTTGACGGGCGAGCCCGCGGCCGGCGGGTTCAGGTAGACGAGCCCGCCCGCTCCGGCCGCCGGCGCCGGCGCGACGCCGTCGAAGATCGTGACGTCGAAGGCGCCGGCCGGAGGGTAGGCGCTCGGCGCGAGCTCGGTCACGTCGAGGTACTCGTCGAGCAAGAGCGCGGCGTCGAGGTACGTGTTGCCCGGCGACACGACGAGCACCTTGGCCCGGCGGCGCTCCGGAACGAGCGCCCAAGCGCGGTCGTCGGCGGGCAGATCGTCGGCGCGCCCGTCGGCGTAGCGCAGGCGCGCTTCGAGTACGCGCCGCGTTCCGCCGACGTCCGGGAGAAATCGCGGAAGCCGTTCGCCCGGCGCGACGCTCAACCGCTCGGTGTCGATGATGGCGCCGTCGCCCCAGAGCGAGAGCTCGACGTCGGCGCGCTCCGTGCTCGCGTTGGCGACCTCGATCATCACTTCGAGCCGCGATTTGTCGAGCGGGTAGCGACGGACGGCGAACTGCGTGACGGCGAGGTTCTTCCCCGATTTCCCGACGGGCACGAAGCGGAGCGTGATGCCGGCGAGGTCGGGCTTGGGCTCGGGCTCGGCGAGCGCGCCGTCGCCGATGACGACGATCTCGGCGCGCGGAAGGCCACGCAACGAGTCACGGGCGAGGTCGAGCGCCCGGCCGAAGTCGGCGCGAATGTCGGCCGCGTGAATCCCGTCGATCGCCGGCACGAGCTCGGTGGGATCGCCGCTCAGCGTGGAACGCGGGACGGGCACCGCGCCCATCTCGACGACGAGCGCGCGATCGCTCCCGCCGAGGCCGCGGACGAGCTTGCGCGCTTCGTCCTTCGCGACTTCGAGCCGCGACGGTTTCACGTCCACCGCCTTCATCGACGCGCTCGCGTCGACGAGGATCACGAGGTTTCGCCCCTCGCCGATCGCGGCAGCCGGTCGTGGATCACCGAGCGCGATGAGCAGCGCGGCGAGCACGGCGAGCTGCAAGAGCAACGACAGCCAGCGCTTGAGCTGCGAAAAAAGCCGGCTCGCTTCGCGATCGCGCAACACGGCGTGCCAGAACGGCGAAAACGGCACCGCGACGGGGCGGCGGCGGAGCTTCAGGATATAGAGGCCCACGGCGGCGGCGAACGCAGCCGCGCCGATTCCGAGGAGCGTCGCGAGCGGGAGCCCCACGAGCGTCATCAGTACAAGAACCCTCCGCGCCGAAACACCCGGAGCACGAGCTCGTCGAACGGCACGTCGATGTCCGCCGTGAGGTGCGGCACCTGCTTTTGCACGCAGAAGCGCTCGATGCGCTGGCGGTAATCGGAAAACTCGTGACCGAGGCGGGCGAGCAGCTCGGCCGTGACCGTCACCTCGCGCTCGTCACCCGTTTCGCAGTCGTAGACGAGCACGTCGCCTTTCAGCGCGGGCGTCGCCTCTTTCGGATCGACGATGTGGACGACGAAAGGCTCGAAGCCGGCGAAGCGCAACGCGTTGATGCCGCTCTCGAAGCCCGACGGGTCGTAGAGATCGCTCACGAGCACGGCGAGCCCGCGTCGCTTGTGCTGCGCGGCGAACGTCTTCAGCGCCTCGCCGAGGTCCGTGACGCCGCCGGGCACGAGGCCCTCGAGGAAGCGAAAGACCTTGAAAATACGCCCCTTGCCGCGTGTCGTCGGCATGCGCGTCACCATCTCGTCGGTGACGGCGGCGAGCGTCACGCGATCGAGATTCGCGAGTCCGACGTATGCGAGCGCGGCGACGATGCGCCGGGCCTGATCGAACTTCTTGCCGTTGCCGAAGCCCATCGAGGAAGAGCAGTCGATCAAGAAGTAGATCGAGAGATCCTCCTCTTCCTCGTACAGTCGAACCAGGAGCTTTCCGAAGCGCTGGTAGACGTTCCAATCGACCGAGCGGAAGTCGTCGCCCTCGACGTAGTCGCGATGGTCGGCGAACTCGACGCCGCTGCCTTTCTTCTTCGTGCGCCGTTCGGCGCGCAGACGGCCCGCGAAGACGCGCCGCGAGACGAGCGCGAGCATCTCGAGCTTGCGCTGGAAGTCGTCGTCGAACAGCTGGATTTTTTGTGGACGCTCGACTTTCGGCGAACTTTTTCGTTGGAAAAGGTCGAGAATTTTCATGGGCGCCGTCTAGGGTTGGGCGGCCGCAACTGGAGATGCTTCGCGTCTCCCGCATCGGAATATCAGCCGGCCCCCGGCCTCGCCGGCTCGTCGTTGGAGTAGTTTCCCGCTCGTGACGATCGTGATCTGCTCATTCCAAGACCGAGTCCGCCTTCCAGGGCCGAGGCTTCGCCCCGGCCCGACGGCTTCCGCGAACACCATCTTGCTCCAGACACCGAAGCGCATCCTCATGCCTTCGAAGCCGGCAGTTTTTCCAGGATTTCACCGATGATCGCGTCCGGCTTCACCGCCTCCGCCTCGCCTTCGAAGCTCAGCAAGATGCGGTGGCGCAGCGCCGGCGCGGCGCTCGCTTTCACGTCGTCGATCGACGCGGCGAAGCGGCCGTCGAACAGCGCCGCGATCTTCGCCGCGAGCAGCATCGCCTGCACGCCGCGCGGTGACGCTCCGGTGCGCACGTAGCGTTTGGCGAGACCGGTCGCCTCCTCGTTGCCGGGGTGCGTCGCCTGCAACACGCGAATGGCGAAGTCCTGGACGTGCTGGGCGACCGGCACGCGCCGCACGAGCGCTTGCATGGCGAGGATCTCCTGGCGCGACACCGCCGAGCGAGCTTCGGGCTTCTGGTCCGTGGTCGTGCGGTCGAGGATCGCGTGGAGCTCCTCGCGCGAGGGAAACGGGACGTCGAGCTTGAAGAAGAAGCGATCGAGCTGGGCCTCGGGCAGGGGGTAGGTGCCCTCCATCTCGAGTGGATTTTGCGTGGCGAGCACCAGATACGGCTCCTCGAGCTCGTGCGTCGTACGCCCCACCGTCACGCGGTGCTCCTGCATCGCTTCGAGGAGCGCGCTCTGCGTCTTCGGCGTGGCGCGGTTGATCTCGTCGGCGAGCACGAGGTGCGAGAACACGGGGCCGCGCCGGAACTCGAGCGCCTTCGTGCCGCCCGTTCCTTCGGCGAGCACCACGGTGCCGATGATGTCGGCCGGCATCAAATCGGGCGTGAACTGGATGCGCGAGAAATCCAAGCCGAGCACCTGCGCGAGCGTGCGCACGATCATCGTCTTGCCGAGACCGGGAACGCCCTCGAGCAGGGCGTGCGAGCCGGCGAGCAGGCACGTGAGAACGCCGTCGACGACGCTGCGTTGCCCGACGATGACGCGGCCAATCTCCTCACGGATCGCGCCGATCTTCTTGATGAACGCGGTGACTTCTTCGCGCTGTGCTTCGGTGTCCGCCATCTTGTTGCCTCGAGTTTCGGTCATTCGCGCGGGCGAATGAGCTGGAAATAGCGCCGTACGTAAAAGCGATAGCCGGGCGGGATGTCGTCTTTCTCGAACACCTGCTCGGCGACGGTCTCGTATTCCGTGAAGACGTCGCGATAGCCCTTGCTGCGAAAGCCGCGCTCGGCGGCGCCGTAGATGACCTCGGCCGACGCCGTGCCCTCGCCCGTATCGATGCCGGCCGCGCTCACGTCTTGCGTCTTGCCGGCGAGCTTCGTCGCGTCGCCCTGCACGTTCGGATCGTGACCGGTGCCCCACTGGCTGCCGCGCTCGTTGCCGCCGGGCGAACCGTCGCCTTCCTGTCCCTCCCCGCTGCCCTGGCCTTGGCCCATGCCCGGCACCTCGACCTGGGTGTCGCCGCGGCCGAGGCTCAGCCGCACGTCCTTACCCCCTTTGCCGCCAGGCTTGCCGTCGCCCTGGCCGTCCTTGCCCTGGCCCTTGCCCTGGCCGCCGGGCTTTTGCCCGCCGCGCGCGCGCTCGCTGAAACGCTGCAAGCGTTCCTTCCGGCTCTCGCCGCCCTGGCTCTCCTGGCGCAGCACCTCGCGGAGCTCGCGCAGGCGGCGGATCATCTCGCGCTTTTGCTCGTCGTCGAGCTCGCGCTTCGCCATACGGTTGATGTTCTCGGCGCCCTGATCGAGGTCCTTGGCAGCGTCGCCGAGCTCTTTTTGCAGGTCCTGCGCGGCTTTGGCGAGCTCCTTGTCGAGCTCGGACATCTTCTCCGCGGCGCGCTTGGCCTTGTTGCCTTCCCGCTCGAGCCGCTCGAGCTGTCGCTGATTCTCTTCGAGCTTGCGGTCGACGTCGGGCGCCGCGGCGTCTCCCTTCTCGCTCTTCTTCTTCAACAGACTTTCGCGCTCGGCCTTGAGCTCCCGGCGCCGCGCCTCGAGCGCTTCCATCCGGCGCGTGCTTTCCGTGCTCGCCTTCTCGAGCGCTTGGCGCAGCCGGTCGAGCTCGGCGCGCGTCGGCGCGGCCTTCTTGTCGCGGAGTTTCTCGGCGAGCTCGCGCAGCGCCTTTTCGGCATCGTCGAGGCGCTTCTCGGCGAGCGCTTCGGCGGCTTTGCGCGAGAGGCCGCTCTTCGCGAGCTCGCGCGCGAGCTGGTCGAGACCGTCGTCGAGCGCTTCGCGATCCGCTTCGAGATCGCGACCGAGGTCGCGTTCGATTTCGCCGAGTCGTCGAAACACCTCGTGGCGATCGACGCGCCGCGCGGCGATGTCCTCGATGAGGCGATTGTAGCGCGCCACGGCTTCGCGCTGCGCCGGGCCCTGGCTCGCCTTGGCGAGCTCTTCACCCACGTCGCGAAAGAGCTCCACGTCGTCCGACGTCATGAGCGGCGGCGGTGGTGCGGGCGGCGGCGGTACGATCCGGACGACGCGCACTTCGAAGAGCGCGAGCGCGACGACTCCGAGCGCGAGCACGGCCACGAGCGCCGCTTCGCGCGGCACCGAAATCGGCACGGCTCGACGCGGCGCGAGCTCCGGGACGGCGGAAACGGCGTCGTCGATGGCGAGCTGCATGAGGGCGCTGCGCTCGCCTTCGGGAACCCTGGAAAAGGCGAGCGCGTTCGCGACCCTGCCCCCCGTCGCGTGGTGCCGGTCGAGAGCGATCGCGCCGGCAAAGGGCGCGCGGCGGCGGAAAGCGGCTCGCAAGGCCGCGGCGACCACCGCGGCGACTCCGAGCACGGCGATCGCGACGAGCGCCCGCTCCGTGACGAGGCTCGGCCGGAGCTTGACGGCGGCGAGGGCGAGGGCCGCGAAGGCGAGGGCGATCGGGACCACCTTCGCGCCGCTCGCGAGGGCTGCACCGAGCCTGGCTCGTCGTTCCGCCTTCCGGGCGGCGCGTTCGAGGCGCACTAGGCTCTTCTGCATGGCTCTCTTACGGGTGACGATCGACGGGGGCTAAGGTTCTTCCTCGCTCGGCGACTCCCTAAAAACGTAGCACGGGCTTCGACTAGTCCCGATGCCGCTCCCTTGGGCTCGATC
>DASUTR010000264.1:0-2677 GCA_036374535.1 Polyangiaceae bacterium | reverse complement strand
GAGCGCAGTGTCGGCCATGAGGTGCACGCGCATCCAAGCGGTGACCGCCTCTTCCATCGGGCTGATGGTGGTAGCGCGGAACGTCACCCAGTCGGCGTGATCAGCGGAGCGGTAGTTCGCCAGCATCACGGGCTGATTCGTGATGCCGTCGTACGCGTTCATGACCGAGCTGCAGGTCACGACCATGTCCATGCATCCGCACAGAAGAAGCGCAGGGCCGTGAAGGTTGCGCTGATTCTGCGCGCCGCAAAGCGGGGCTACCGTGGTGATGCTTTCGTCCGCGCCGGCCGCCGTGGTCGCAAACCCACCCTGTGAATGGCCCGTACCGCCGACGTGCGCGGTGTCGATGCGCCCGTACGTGATTGCGTGACCTCGCGCTTGGGACGGAAAGCCTCGGACCGCGGCAGCGCGCCGCGGTTGCTGACTTCGGTCTCATCCGTACATCGGCCAAACGGCGCATTTCGGGCGCCGAGCGCTGGTACGCGTGTTGCTTGACCGGCTGCGAGGCCGTCATGAACTTCCTCGATACCCTCAGCCAAACCGAGATTGTCATCATCGTCTCCGCCGTCGCGCTCGTCGCCGTCGCACTCATGGCGTGGCTCGCCGCGCGCTCGTCGCGCCGCCGCCACGTGGAGCTGCGCCGTCGCTTCGGTCCCGAGTACGAGCGGGCCGTGGCGGAATACGGAAGCGAGAAGCGGGCGGAGCGCGAGCTCCTGAAGCGCGAGATTCGAGTGAATCGCCTACACTTGCATCCGCTGCGCGAGGCGGAGCGGCTGCGGTTCGAGGGAGAGTGGCGCAGCATCCAGGCGCGGTTCGTCGACGATCCGTCGGGTGCCGTCACGGCAGCGGACGAACTCATTCAAGCCGTGATGAAGGCGCACGGCTATCCCGTTCGCGACTTCGAGCAGCGAGTGAAGGATCTTTCCGTCGAGCACGCGAACGTCGTTCAGCACTACCGCGCCGCCCGGATCCTCGCCGATGCGAACCGCGAGGGTCGCGCCGACACCGAAGAGCTCCGGCAAGCGTTCGTGCACTACCGCTCGCTCTTCGCCGATCTCTTGGTGGAACCCGCGGCGGACGCCCCGCTTCACGGCGAAAGCGCGCGCGCGTAAGCCGCGCCCCGGCCCCACGCGAACCTACACGCACTCCCCAGCAACCACCTCGCGAAACGCTCGGTTCTTCCGCGTCGCGCTGGACTCGGCGAAGACGCGGAAGCACGATGGGGAGGTTGGTTCGGCGCGGCCATGACCTCCGGTAAAACCAGGCGAGATCGCGTACGCCTGCTTCGAGACGAAGCGCTCGCTCTCGTTCGCCAGGGGCACGAGGAGAAGGCGCTTCGGCGCTTTGCCGAGCTCGAGAAACTCGACCCGAACGAACCCGATTGGCCGCGCCGGGCAGCGGAGTGTCAACGCGTGCTCGGCAATTCGAGGGGTCAGATCGAGGCGCTCGGGCGGGCCGCGGAGCGATACATGGAGCAGGGCCTCGTGCCCAAGGCGATCGCCACCTGCAAGGTAATTCTATCGATCGATCCGACGCACACGGAAACACAACGGCGCCTGGGGGCCCTTCACGAGAGCCTGGCCGCTCGCACTCCCGTCGAACGCTCGTCGAAGCGAGCACCCGCGATGCGAAGTCCGATGCAGCCGGGTCCGTCGTTGTCGCAACCGGCGCCGGCGCTCGCACAGCCGAGGACAGGGCTCTCGCAACCAGCGCCCCGTCTGTCGCAGCCGGCGCCTCCGCGAGCACCGCGGCTCGAGGACATTCTGCGCAAGCGGCGCGCCGAAGCACCACGACCAGCGCCCGAGACGCGACCCCTACCCCCAGCGCCGGCGCCTTCGCCGCCCGACCCCGCGTCGCTCGCGACGACCATCGAGCCCGTGTATCGCCCGAACGGAACCCCCTCGGGAATGTTCCGTATCACGTTCCCCGAACCGACCGTTCCCAGCCCCACCGTCGATGCACGAAGCCGCGCTCAACGCGCTTTGCCGACGACACCGCTCTTTTCCGAGCTCAGTCCGGGGAGCCTCACGCAGCTCATCGAGCACGCGCGACTGGTCGAGCTCGAAGCGGGTGCCGTCATTTACCGCAAAAATGAGGAGTCGGACGCACTGTACGTCGTCGTCAGCGGAACGGTTTCGGTACTCGCCGACGGCGAGTCACGCCTGGAGATCGTGCGTTTGGGCGAGGGTGAGGTATTCGGGGAGACCGCGCTCGTCGATGATGAGCGCCGCTCGACGACCGCGGAGGCGGCGGAGCGCACCGAGGTTCTCCGCATCGATCGCGAGCTCATCACCGGCCTCGTGCTCTCCGAGCCCCGCACGCTGCGGGTAGCGTTGCGGTTCTTGCGCGAGCGGTTCGTGCAGGCCCTCATGCTCACGAGTCCGCTGTTCACGATCCTCCCGAAGGGCCAACGGCGCGTCTTCGCCGAGCGTTTCGAATTTCTGCAGGTGGACCGCGACTCGCTGCTCGTCGAGCAGGGCTCGCCTTCGCCCGGGCTCTACGTCTTGCTGTGCGGCACCGCAACGGTGACGCGTCGGGAGAACGAGCGCGACCACACGCTCTCCGTGTTGAACGCGGGCGCCGTGTTCGGAGAGATGTCGCTGCTCACGGGCGAGCCCGCGATGGCGGACGTGAGAAGCCAGAGCAAGGCTTTTGCGCTCCGGCTTCCGGAATGGGG
>DASUTR010000263.1:0-2940 GCA_036374535.1 Polyangiaceae bacterium | reverse complement strand
CACTCTCGGCGCGAGGCGGCTGCGTCCTTTCCGATCCTTCCCCGTCTTTAGGGGTGGAGGCCCAATGAATACTCAGGAAAACGACGAAGTAAGAGCTCAGGTACGAACCGCGTACGCGAAGGTCGCCCGAGGCCAGGACGGGTGCTCGGTCGGTTGTTGCGGCACGAAGGGAAGCGGCAGCCTCGAGCTCGGGTACACGGAGGACGAGCTTTCGAGCGTTCCCGACGGCGCGGATCTCGGGCTCGGCTGCGGCAATCCGCAGGCGATCGCCGACTTGGGGCCGGGCGAGACGGTGCTCGACCTCGGAAGCGGCGCCGGCTTCGACTGCTTTCTCGCGGCCAAGCGCGTGGGACGCACGGGACGCGTGATCGGCGTCGACATGACGCCGGAGATGGTGACGAAGGCGCGCGACAACGCGCGGCGCGTCGAGGCCACGAACGTGGACTTTCGACTCGGCGAGATCGAACACCTTCCCGTCCTCGACGCAACGGTGGACGCGATTCTTTCGAACTGCGTCATCAACCTTTCGCCCGACAAGGCCGCCGTCTTTCGCGAAGCGTTTCGCGTCTTGAAGCCGGGCGGAAGGCTCGCCATCTCGGACGTGATTGCGACGAAGCCGATGCCGGCCGAGCTCGCGCAGAGCCTCGAGGCGTACACGGGCTGTGTCGCCGGAGCGGCGAGCACCGAAACATTGCAGCGCCTGCTCGTCGAAGCCGGGTTCGAAGAGGTCACCATCCGCATTCGGCCGGGAAGCGGAGCGATCATGGAGCATTGCATGCCGGGCTCGGCGGACTACGTCGCTTCGGCCACCATCGAAGGGCGCAAGCCGGGCGGCGCGGCGAGAAGCTGCTGTGGCCCCTCGTGCTGCGCGCCCAAGGAGTCCGGCGCGTGATCCCGGCCGAGGCGCGCGGCGCGTGGCGTGAGGTCGAAGCGCGGCTTCGTCCCTACGTTGCGCGCCGCGTGCCGTCGCCGGCCGACGTCGACGACGTACTCCAGGACACCTTCGTACGAATGCAGCGCGGGCTCGCCACGCTCGCCGACGGCGAACGCTTCGGTGCCTGGGTGTATCGCGTGGCTTCGAGCGCCGTCGCGGACCACCTTCGAATGCGAGCGCGTCATCCGCTCGCAGGCGCGAAACTCGACGACGCGGAGAGCGAGACGGCCGGAGCCGACGACGAGCATCCCCTCGAGTCCGAGCTTGCCGAGTGCGTCGCCCTCTTCGTCGCTCGCCTGCCCTCCCCATACCGCGAAGCCGTCACGCTCACCGAGCTCGAGGGGCTGACCCAGAAGGACGCGGCCGAGATGCTGGGAGTCTCGCTTTCCGGGATGAAGTCGCGGGTTCAGCGGGGACGAGAGCGCATCCGCAGGATGTTCGAGCAGTGCTGCGAGCTTTCCGTCGATGGCCGCGGTCGGGTGACGGACTGCACGCCCCGCCGTATCGAGGAGGTCCCCGACGACTGCCGCGCCGCCGCAGCGTCGTGGGCGTCGCGTCGCGAGCCGAGCGCGTAATTTCGATCGCGTAAGCCGCTAAGCATCGAATCTGCCGAGATATTTCGGCGTGCCATTGGCGGTGGACGAAAAATGGGAGCGGGCGTGTCGATCCGAGACCAGCTCGTTCGTCGCCTTCTTAGAACCCAAGGAGGTGACCCGATGTTCCGCACTGCTCTTTTGACCCTACCCCTGCTGCTCACCGGCCTCGGCTGCGCCACGCCGCCTCGCGACCCGAACGCTCCGCTCGTTCCCGCCGCGAGCACCGTCGCCGACACCCGCGTGACGGGTAACCGCGTCACGATCAACGGCATGCAGATGTACTACGAGGTGTCGGGCCACGGCGAGCCGCTGATCGTGCTGCACGGCGCGTACATGAACATCCCCACCATGGGCGCGATCATCCCGAAGCTGGCGGAGACCCACCGAGTCTATGCCCTGGAATTTCAGGGTCACGGCCGTACGACGGATATCGATCGACCCATCACCTACCCTCATCTGGCGAACGACGTCGCGGCGTTCATGGACGCGACCGGGCTTCGAAAAGCGGACGTGTTCGGTTACTCCGTGGGGGCCGTCGTCGGCTTGCAGCTCGCCATCCGCCATCCGGCCAAGGTGAAAAAGCTCGCAGCGGCCTCCGTGGCCTACGACGTCGAAGGCTGGCAGCCGGAATTCAAAGCCGTCATCCCCGAGCTCAGCGTCGAGATGATGCTCGCAACGCCGTTCGCGAAAGACTACGCGAAGCTCGCGCCGAATCCCGACGGTTTCCCCGAGCTCGCGCGAAAGCTCATCGCCCTCGAGAAGGAGCCCATGGCTTGGGCAGACGACGTGAAGGCGCTGAAGCTCCCCGTCCTCATCATCACGAGCGACGCGGACGTGGCGACGCTCGAGCATTCGGTCTCGATGTTCCGGCTGCTCGGCGGCGGCGCGATGGGCGACATGGGAAAGCCGCTCTCGACGGCGCGCCTCGCGGTGCTGCCGGCGACGTCCCATACCGCCGTCATCACGCAGCCCGACTTGCTGCATGCGTTCATCGAGCCGTTCCTGAAGGGCGAGACGCCGAAGGGAATGTTTCAGTAAAAGCAGCCGCGTTCGCGCGCCGGCTAGCGAGCGAGTTTCTTGAGCGAGCGTCGAACGCGGCGGGCGATGCGCTCGAGGCCGGCAGGCGCGTTCACGAGCTCGAGCTTTTCGGTGCGCGTCAGGCGTTTCACGGCATGTTCGATGCGGAGCGCGAAACCCTGGCTCGGGCAGCGTTTGGTCGCGAGCACTTCGAGCGGCCCGCGACCGCGGGTATACCGGGCGCCCTTGCCCGCGTCGTGTGCGGCGATGCGGGCGCTCACGTCGCGCGCGACGCCGCAATAGAGCGTGCCGTCGGCGCAGAGCGCCAGGTAGACGTGCCAGGGGCCTCGGCTAGTCGTGAACGACTCACGCACCGGCCCTCCGTGTACCATG
>DASUTR010000262.1:0-6752 GCA_036374535.1 Polyangiaceae bacterium | reverse complement strand
ATCCCTGTCCCGTCATGGTCGTGTACAGGCGATTGGGGTTCTGGCGGTCCTCGATGAGATCGTCGAGGCCGTCCACGGGAAGCCCCGTGCCGGCCGTTCCGGAAATTGCGGACCACGTGGCGCCGCCGTTCGTACTGCGCGCGAGACCGACGCCGCCGAACGCAGTGAAGTTCGAAACCAGGAGCGTGCTGCCACGAATCACGACGCCGCTGATCTTTTGTCCGGCCAACAGCGGATCGGTGATCAGGGTCCACGACGTGCCCCCGTTCTGCGAGACCAACACGTCGCCGGAGTTACCGCCGTCGGAGAAGAACGAGCTCCACGCGCCGGTTCCCGCCATGATCACGTTCGCGTCGTTGCGATCGAGCGCGAGCCCTCCGATACTGAGCGACGGCTGAAAATCCGTGAGGGGCGTCCACGTCGGATTCGTCGCGAGCGCGTTGTTCGTCCGCCAGATGCCTGCGTTGATACCCCCGAAATAGAGGATGTTCGGATCCGTCGGGTGAGCGACGACCGCGTGTCCGCCGCCCGTCGCCGGGTTGTTCGGCGTAATGACGAACTGCGATCCGTTGTTGATCGGCCCCGGTCCTTGGGGAACCCAGACTTTGCCAGGAACGGTGTGAAGCGCTTCCTCGCTCGTCGCGACGAGCTCGGCCCCGTCACTCGACTCGACGGCGCTTCCGCATGCGAGCGCAAGAAGCGCTGGCGCTATCGCCAGCGCTCGCCGTGTTACCGCGAAAAAGACTCGTCCACCCCTGATAGCCACCTTTGTCATGAAAAACTCCTCCGGACACGCGCGCGCCGATCGCGACGTTGCGATCCCACGCCCGTTCGACGACCCGGCTCACGGAGTGTCATTGTTCGCGCGCGACGTCGCAAGTGGCATTTTGGCCAGCGCTCGTGCGCTCGCGAGCGGTAAACACACTTCCGCCTTTGCACTCGATTTTCGAATTCGGATCACGAATTCGCGCGAGCACCTTCACGCGCAAACGACGATAACGACCCAGTAGTTAGAGCAATGACGCGCTCGAACCTTCGCGCCGCGATACGGATCTCGACAAAGTCCCGAGGGTTCGCGCTGTTGCGTCGTGGACCTCGCGCAGACTGTGGCCAGGAGATCACAGCGCGCACGATGCCGCGTGACGCGCGATGAGCACGCGCTCTCGCGTCTTCCTCGACGCACTCGCCCGTAAAGCGGAACGGCTCGCAAGCGTTACGGCCCGAAGGTTCCGACGTCGTCGCGCCAGATCAATCGCGAGCAACTGCGCCCGACGAGCCGCTCGATGCGCAGCGCGATCGCGGTGAGCGACTCACGTGTCACGCACTCGCTCGCTCGATGTCGACTCGCACGAAACGCAAGCGTCTTGCTCCGTGCCTCGAGCACGCCGTTCGAACCGGCGCGTTGGCGGCGTCCGCGCATCGGCCTCTGCTGTAACGGCTGCTTCGGTGATCCTCGCGCGGGTCTTCGCGTACCGCGTGCAGTCCGCGAGGAGCGCGCGCCGTTTCCAGGGATGACGGAACCCGCGCCCGACCGCCACTGCTCGATCTTCGTCAATGAAAATGCGGACCGGCCGAGGCGCCCTTCGTTTTTCGAAACTGCTGACCGCCGGCCTGCTGCTCGTCGTGGCGATTGGATCCGCGTGTTCGGGGCGCAGTCGGGATCTCGACCATGGGAGGGGCTCGGGAGGGTCGGACCCCGCGGAGGGCGGCCAGGCGGGGTTCGGCGAGCCGGAAACGGGCGGCACGGACGCAAAGGGGGGGCGTGGCGGCACGACCGGCGCCGGTGGGAGTGGCCCAGCGGGAGAGGGCGGGCGCGACGACTCCGGAGGAACCGCGGGAAGCGCTGGAGGATCGGGGACGGGTGCTGGGGGCCTCGTCGCGGGCGCGGGCGGCTCGTCGGCGAACGCGGGAGCAGGCGGGGCCGGTGGACGCGCGGGAGCAGGGGGAAGCGGCGTCACCTGGCCGGTTCCTACCGACTGGGGGTGCTCTCCCGAAGCGTGGGACGACGGTCACTGTCACTGCGGTTGCGGCGTCATCGACATGGACTGTCACGAGTGGACCCTCGAGGAGTGCGAGGTGTGCGATGATCCGCTGAGCTGCAGCGGGCGCGCGTGTCCCGGCAAAATCGATCCCGACTTGGTCGTCCGCTGCCAAATTCCAATCGGGTGGGTGTGTTCGAGCCGCGCGTACGACGACGGCCGAACGTGTGACTGCGGCTGCGGCATTCCCGATCCGGATTGCGCGAACGCTACGGTGGCAAGCTGCGACGTCTGCGATCGCGGCTGCTCGGCCGTCGCGTGCCCGGGCACGATCGCGGTGAACGACAATACGACCTGCACGCTTCCGCAAGGCTGGAATTGTCCGGCCGATCTCTTCGGTGACGGGGCCTGCGATTGCGGCTGCGGAGCGCGTGACTTCGACTGTGTTTCCGGGGAGGTCGAGGCCTGCGATCGCTGTAGCCTCGGCTGCGCCGAAGAAGACTGTCCGGCAACCATTGCCCCGGACGACAACGCCGTCTGCGATCGTCCGCCGCCGAGCTGGAGGTGCGAAGCCGCCGCTTACGCGGACGGAGCTCTCTGTCATTGTGGTTGCGGCGTGCGCGATCCCGATTGCCGCGTCGACGCCAAGGAGAGCTGCGACGTGTGCGACTCACCCGGCAGCTGCTCGCACGAGCCTTGCGCCGCGGTCATTCGCGCGACGGACACGGCACGCTGCATCGTTCCCCCGCTTCCGCCGGGCTGGACGTGCAGCGAGTTTGCCTACGCCGACAGCTCCACGTGCGACTGCGGTTGTGGCGCGCGCGATTTCGACTGCGGCAGCCTCGACGCGTCCGAGTGCGACCGCTGCCCGTACTACAGCTGCGCCGAGCCGAGCTGCGAGACGATCGACCCCGCCGACAACGCACACTGCTCCGAGTAGCGCCGAGCTCACTCGCCGCGCCGGTCCGGCCATGCCTACGCACACCGCCCGTTCGACCGGCCGAGACGAGCGCGCGGGCCGCTCGCGGTTGTGACAACACGCCACGGGGTGGGCTCTGCCCATGAGTGCGTAACGTTTCGAAAAGTCGTTCGACGTTCGCAGTTGACGAAAACGAAACGACGTTCTAAAGGGAAATGGCCGACTGTGAGCGTTCACATGTCGCGCCTGACCGAACTCGGTCGGGGGAAGAAGATGCGGAGGTTTCGATGGGTTCACGTTCGCGCCACGTCGGCCGTCCCGATCACTCGGAGCCTGGCATTACCCGCGCTCCACGCGCGACCCGGCGGCGCGAGTCGAGTGTAGAACGTCTTCATCAGTGGGGGACTCGAAGATGTCGAGAGCGAATGCGATCTACTCCGCCCTGATTTCCGCAGTCGTCGGCGTCACCGCGGCCATCGCCACCGTGACGCTCATGGATCGCTCGAGTGGCGAACGGGAAGCGAGCCCTGCCCCGGAGAAAGCTCTGCCCAGCAAGGGACCAGCTACCGAGTCGACGAGAACCATCATCGTTCAGTCCGACGCCGAGAGACTGCGCTCCATCGAGGAGCGGCTCGACGGAATCAAGAAGGCAGGCGAACGCTCTGCCGCGCCCTCGGGCCCGCCTGATCTCGAGGAGCGGCGCCGTCGTATAGCGGAGAAAGCCGCCGAGTTGGATCGCATCCATCGTGAGGAGACGCCGGATCCGGCGTGGTCCACGAACGCGGTTCAGTCTCTCTCGAAAGGGCTCGGCGAGCTCGAAGAAACGCTCGGCTTTTCGCTGAGGGACGCCGATTGCAAGACGACCCGCTGTCGGGCTGTCGTCGACTGGCGTGACCGCGAGTCGGCCGAACGCAATGTGGCCCAGCTCGCCGAGCGATCCTTTCCCGGCCTCAATTGTGAACAAACGGTCCTGCGCACGGAGTCTGCGGACTCTCGAACGTTTGGAACGGCAACGCTTTATCTCAACTGCAGTGATCAGCGCGCGGGTTTAGTTCAAGGTTTCGTCAAATAACCATGAACCGGAGGAATGAGTATGAAAATCAAATCGATCATCATCGGGAGTCTCGCAGTGTATCTCGGCGCCGTGGCGCTGCTCGCGCCGCTCGGAACGGCCTGGGCGACCTACCGAGCGCAACATGGGTCGTTCTGCCACTACTTCAACGATACCGAAGGCGCGGGCATGTACAGTGGCGGGTGGCTGGGAAACACGACGGGCGCCGCGAAAGGCGTCTACTGCCCCGTCGTCAGCGACGAATTCGTGGACATCAATTCGGTTTCGAGCGTCACACTGGACGTGACCGAAGGCGACGCGGGTAGCTATTCGAAGGTGTGTCGGGCCGATTACTTCGGCTGGTCCACGACATGCGGCACCCAATACGATTGGATAACGGGCAACGGGCAAGCTTTCCCGAGTGTCACGACCTGGAACGATGCGTACGACTACGGCTACCTTTACAATTGGGTAACGAACAACTCGAAGATCTACGGGTACTCGCTCTGGGAGTGAGCTCGATGGCCGATGGCAGGGGCGGCCCGTGTAGGTCGCCCCTGCGTCGGAACTGCTGTCTCCGCTGAATTCGAACGCGCCGAGGCGGCTGTCGCGTGACGGCAGGAGTGCGGACGCACTCGGCTTCTCACGAAAAAATTCGTCACGACCGGACGCCGGCGCACGCGATCGCCGTCTGCCGGGTGTTCGCGTATCCGCCTCGGAGGGGTCTTTTCATTTCTGCGGCCGTGGGCGTCGGCTTCGAGTGAAGACGCTGGGAGATTTCGCGAACGGCCCAGCGTAGGATTCGCGCGCCGGCAGCGCTCGCGCGCGCGCGCCGGCACGAAGGACCTCCATGTTCGAGCTGACTCCGATTCGCCTCGGTGGCGCTCTCGCCGCCGCGCTCTGCTTCCACTGCTCCCACGCGGAACCGCCGTCGCGGTGCGACGTCGAAGCCGACTGCACGACGAGCGGTGGAAGTAGCGGCGCGAGCGGTGCGACGAACGCGGGAGCTCCGGCAAGCGGCGGCGCCGTCGCAACGGGAGGCTCGCCGGCGACCGGCGGTGTAGCGCCCGCGGGCGGCACGGCGCCGGGTGGCGCGCCAACGGGCGGCGTCACGAACACGGCGGGCGCGAACTCTACGGGCGGGGCGTCCGGCGACGGCGCGAGCGGTGGCGCGGGACAAGGCGGCTCCACCGCCCAAGGGGGCTCGTCTGCCGGAGCAGGCGCGAGCACGACCGGCGGCGCGATGACGGGTGGCGGCTCGAGCTCGATGGGCGGCGCGATGTCGAGCGCGGGCATGGCGGGAAGGGCCGGCGCAGGCGGGTCAGGAAGCGTCGACGGGAACGGCACGCCGCTCGCCCGACCCGGTGAGTCCAAGACGACATCACGCTCGTACCTGAACCTCGGGGACATGCGCTTGATCCTCAACAAGTGGGGCTCGGACGAGCTCGGTTGCAACACGAGCATGCGGATCTTCGTCAACACCGACAGGAGCTTCGGTTGGGATTTCAACCGGGGCGCGTGCGGCGGCAACAAGGAGAAGCCGGACTATCCGGAGGTCGAGTTCGGCATTCATCCGTTCGGAGCCGGCAGCAACCTCGCGACGACGCCGTCGTTCCCATCGACCAACGTCTTGCCGATTCAGGTCAAGGACCTTCAGACCGCGAGCGTCACGGTCGACGGTTTGTCCATCAACTTGCAGAACCAAAACGCGTGGAACATCAACTTCGAGTTCTGGCTGAGCCAGCGAAACCCCGTGACCGATGCCAATCCCGGAGTGTACGCGGAGCTCATCGTGTTCTGGGGATGGCAAGACACCTGGGCTTGTGACCAGACCGGCAACGTCAGCGCGGGCGCGAAAAGCTACGGCCTTTGTCACCAGAGTGACACGTGGGGCAGCGGATGGCGCTACTTCCAGTTTCGCGCCGACGGCGGCTCGCAACGGAGCTTTTCCGGAAAAGTCGACGTGAAGGCGCTCATCGACTGGCTGGTCACGAACAAGGGCTACTCGCGCGAGCTCTGGGTGACGCGCTTCGAAGTGGGCAGCGAGATCGACGACAACACGAGCGGCACCGTGACGATGAGAAATCTCACGTTCGAAGTGAACGGCACGTCGAAATCCGCCCAGTTCGGTCAGTAGCGCGCTCGCGGTAGTATCGAGGCCGAGCCACCATGGAAGCCTCGAACCGCGTGCAAGGCAGTATCCAACACGTCACCGCCGAGCTCATCGAACGAACGCTCGAGCGCGCGCGCTCGAGCGCGCGACGCCGCGCGAACCACAACTTTCACCCGAGTCACGCGGACACGACGCACCGCTTCTTGAACGCGTGGCTCCGCGGCTCGTACGCCGCCCCGCACCGTCACCTCGACCCGCCCAAAGCGGAGAGCTTCCTCGTGCTGCGGGGCGAGCTCGCTTGTTTCGTCTTCGACGACGGCGGACGTGTCCAGGAGCGCTGCGTGATCGGTCGAAACGGACTCTTCGGTATCGATCTTCCGCCCGGCGTCTGGCACACGCTCACCGCGGTCACGGACGAAGCCGTCTGCTTCGAAGTGAAGCCGGGTCCGTGGGACCCCGCGACGGACAAGGAGTTTGCGCCCTGGGCACCCCGCGAAGGCGATCCCGGTGTCGCCGACTACCTCGCCGGTCTCCTGAGCGGGCTCTGAGGTCCTCGAGCGAGCCGATTCGCCCCGCAAGGGGCCGTCATCCGTTCGGTGCCGAGCTCGATGTCGTAGCCGTGGAAGGCGTCCCGCCCGGCCGTTCGTGCCAATCCTTGCTTGAAGCGCGGTGGGCTCTCGGACAGACTCC
>DASUTR010000261.1:0-4629 GCA_036374535.1 Polyangiaceae bacterium | reverse complement strand
CTGGGGGTCCGGTGATCGAGGCGAACTCGGCTACGGCAACACGCAGGCGATTGGCGACGACGAAACGCCGGCGTCGGTCGAACCCGTCGACGTGGGTCCGGAGGCCAACACGGTCGACGTCGGCTTTTTGCACGTCTGCGCGACGCTGCTCGACGGCGCGGTGCGCTGCTGGGGCCGGGGAGCCACCGGCGCGCTCGGCTACGGCAACGTCGTCGACATCGGCGACGACGAGACGCCCGCGTCCGCCGGAAACGTGCTTTTTTGAACGGGGGGCTCGCCGGCGTCATGCTCGAGCGTCGCCATGGACCTCGAGCCGACCGTCATGCTTCTCTCGCCGGCGCGACTCGACGGCAAGCGCGCCGAGATGCTCGTGAACCCCGAGGCCGGCTTCGCGCTCGCCAAAGAGCTGCGCTCGCCGGCAGGCGCACCGCTCGGCACCGTTTTCGGCTTCTTGAGCGGACTCTATTTCCGCGGCAAGGCCCTTTACGCCGGCGCGTTCGGTCGCGCGCAGGCGGGTCTCACGAGCGCGTTCGCCATCACGGCAGGCGGCGGGCTCTGTCCGCTCGACGAGCGGGTCACGCTCGAGCGGCTGCGCGGTTGGGCGCGCGTCTCCGTGCACGAGGACAATCCGCATTTCACCGCGCCACTCCAGCGACACGCGAGCGGGCTCCTCGAGCAGCACGGCGACGCGGCACGCTTCGTCCTGCTCGGAAGCATCGCGACCAACAAGTACGTGCGTCCGTTGCTCGAGATCTTCGGCGAGCGGCTGCTTTTCCCGCTCGACTTCGCGGGGCTCGGTGACATGAGCCGCGGCGCGCTCTTGCTGCGCGCCGTGCGCGAGGGGCGCGAGCTCGCGTACGGGCCGATCGCCGATGCGCTCGTCGACGGCACACGCCGCGGGCGCGCGGCATCGCGGCGCTGAGCCGCTCAGGGACGCCCGCGCGCGGCGCCGAGCACGGCGTCCAACCGCGGCAGCAAGCTCTTGAACTCGAGGGCTTCGAACTCGGAGCGAAGCCGCGTCCAATTTTCGAGGGACGGGACCTTCGGTTCGGACCCCTCGGGCAGAGGGACGTCGATGCGGAGCCGCGCAAGCTCCTCCGTTCGACGGATCTGAGCTTCGTGCGCGGCGAGCGTCGCGCGAAGCCGTTCGGGGCGTACGGCGTCGAGCTGCGCGAAGAGCTCGCTCGCTCCCGAAAATTCTCGGAAGACTCGCTGGGCCGTGGCGGGCCCGATGCCGGGTACGCCGGGCAGGTTGTCGGAGGTATCGCCGACGAGCGCGACGTAGCTCGGCAGCCGCGTGGGGGGCAGGCCGAAACGCTCGACGACGCGCGCTTCGTCGTACGTTACGGCCGACAGCCCGCGCCGTCCGATGAAGTAGACGCGCACCGAGCCGTGCGCCGTCTGAAGCAAGTCGCGGTCACCGCTCACGACGAGCGCCGGAGCCGCGGCGCGGCGAGCGCGGCCGGCGAGCGTCGCGAGCACGTCGTCGGCTTCGAAACCGGGAGCGCCGAGCACCGGAACGCCGAGCGCCTCGAGCAGGCGCGGCAGGCGCCGGAGTTGCGCGCCGAGCGACGACGGCGTCGCCTTGCGTCCGGCCTTGTACGCGTCGTACGCGGCTCGCCGAAACGTTTCACCCGGCAAGTCGACGGCGAGCGCGAGCGCCGCGTTCGGATGCTCGCGGAGGAGCTTGAGGAGCAGCGACGAGAAGCCGTAGAGCGCTGCCGTGGGCTCGCCGCTCCGCGTGTTCATTTCGGGCAGGGCGTAGTGCGCCCGAAACACCGCGGAATACGTGTCGACGAGGAGAATCGTCACGGTTTGCTCCAGAGCCCATGCCACGGCGCGGCGGGCGCGGCGAGCTTCGGCGGTGCCATACTCGGCGGGTGAGTCGTGCGTTCGTCAAGGAAGACACGCTCGCGGCGCCGCTCGTGCCGCACCGCGCCCCGCTGCCCGCGGGAGCGAGAAACTACGTGACGCGACGCGGGCTCGCGTCACTGCGCGCGGAGCTCGAGGGCCTCGTCGCCGAGCTCGTCGGCGCGCCATCGCGCGGCGAGGTCGAAGCCGCCACGCTGCGACAGCGCATCGCGGAGCTCGAGGAGCGTCTTTCGACGGCGGAGCTCGTGGATTCCGCGCAGGGTACGACGGCCGTCGTGCGCTTCGGGGCGCGTGTCACGGTGCGCGCCGCTGACGGCAGTGAACGCACGTTTCGCATCGTCGGCGTCGACGAAGCGAACGCTTCCGAAGGGCGCGTCGCCTTCGTCGCGCCCCTCGCTCGAGCCGTGCTCGGGAAGAGCTCGGGAGACGTGGTCGTCGCGAGGACCCCGCGGGCAGACGAGGAACTCGAGATCGTTGCGCTCGATTTTGCGCCCGAGACGTGACGCGAAACTCCGAGCGCCCGCGGCCTACATGCCGGGAACGGCCATGATCTCGACGATTTCGATCGAGCTCTCGGGACCCATCATGAAATGGGGATGCCCCTTCAGCGTTTCGGCGAGCGCCTCTTTCGACTCCGCCTGCAGGACCGAATAGCCGCCGAGATCGTTCCTCGTCGGAGAGCCGCCGTTCTTCGTGACGCGGAACGCCTTCCCGAGCGGGGCGCCGAGATCGACGATCGACGATTGCGCTTTCTGACTCCACGCCATCCACGCGTCCATTCCGGCTTTCTGCTCGTCGGGGGTCGAGTTCATCGCTTTTTCGAATTCACCCGCGGAAGCCTTGTAGAGAACGAGAAATTTTTTCATCGTCGATTCCTTTCCCAGTGACGGTTCGCGCGCGGCGAGCCTCGTCCCGCATAGTGTCGCCGAACGAGCTCCGCAACGGTGCACGCTGCGACGGTCGCGACTCGGGGCGCACGGAAAGTCGCGGAAATGCGTGCCCTTCGCTCGGGCGAAGTGTCGTATTCTGAATGAACGATGGCGTTCGTCCGTGCTCGGGCTCTGCTTTCGATCGTGTGGCTTTTCGGCTGTTCGGAACCCGACGAAGCAGAAGGCGGTGACCATTCGGCCACGGGAGGAACGTCGAACGGGGGCTCCGCCGGCAGCAGTGCGGGGCGGGGAGGCTCGTAGAACGGAGGCTCGTCGAACGGAGGCTCGCCGAACGGAGGCTCGTCGAACGGAGGCTCGTCGAACGGAGGCTCGTCGAACGGAGGCTCGTCGGGCGCGAGTGGAAGCGCAGGAAGTGCGGGCGCGCCGCCCGCCACTTGTGAGGAACCACCGCTCGCGAACACGTCGAGCCCCGATCGCGTGGTAGGCACCGGAACGCCCGCGAGCTGCACGACCGAGGCCCTTCAGGCCGCGGCGACGGCGGGCGGAACCATCACGTTCGATTGCGGCGACGAGCCCATCGTCCTTACGGTCGAATCGACCATCGTCTTCACCGAAGAGGCCGTGCTCGACGGCGGCGGCCTCGTCACTCTGAGCGGCGGCGGGAGCGAGCGCATTCTCTACCTCGATTCCGGCTACGACCAGACGACGCCTCGCCTCACCGTGCAACGGCTCGCGTTTCGCGACGGCTCGAGCCCGTCCACCGGGGAGGATACGGCGGACGGCGGCGCCGCCATCTACCGCGACGGCGGCAGCCTCACCGTCATCGATTGCCACTTCGAGAACAATCACGCCCCCGAGACGGGTCAGGATCTCGCGGGCGGAGCGATCTACGGCTTCGGGGGCGGCGAAACGCGCATTTCCGGCAGCACCTTCGTCGGCAATTCCGCGAGCGACGGCGGGGCGGTCGGCAGCCTGAACGGCGACCTCATCGTCGTCAATTCGACGTTCGCCGACAACGCGGCCACGGGGACCGACGGCAACCCCGGGAACGGCGGTTGCGGCGGGGCCATCTACATGGACGGCGGCGACGAGACGGCGTCGTTCTGCGGCGTCGACATTGCCGGTAACGACGCCGGCGCGATCGCGGGCGGCGTGTTTCGCGTTTCGAACTCCGACGACGGCACGTTCGTCATGGATCGCTCGAGCGTCACCGGCAATCGCGTGACACCGACCGGCGACGGCAACGCGGGCGGCATGTACCTTCAAGGTCTCGCGGTCACGATCACGGCGAGCACGATCGCCCGGAACGAAGCGTTCTATGGCGGCGGCGTCTGGATTTCGGAGCGCGAGGCGAGCCTCACGAACGTGACGATCGCAGAAAATACGGCGTTCGGTAGCAACGGCGGCGGCGTGTGGCTCGCGAACGAACCCGACGGCACGATGCTGAATTGTACCATCGCGAACAATCACTCGACGGCCGAAGGCATGATCGCCGGTGCCATCTTCGGCGCCGGGCTCACGCTAACGAACACGATCGTCTCGGGGAATACGGCGATGTACACGCCGGGTTGCAACGCGGAGCACGCGAGCGGCGGCGGCAATCTGCAATTTCCGGGAGGCGCGCCGTGCACGGTCGCTCCGCTCGTCGCAGATCCGCTGCTCGGCGCGCTCGACGCGAACGGCGGACCGACGCAAACGCTCGTGCCTTCGGCGGGGAGCCCCGCAATCGGCCTCGGAACCGAGTGCCCCCCGACCGATCAGCGGGGCGAGGCACGCGCGGAGCCGTGCACGGCGGGCGCCGTGGAAGCGCCCTGACCCGCCACGCTCAGTTGCAGGCGTTGTTCGCGGCGCCCGGCGTGCCGCGATC
>DASUTR010000260.1:0-8546 GCA_036374535.1 Polyangiaceae bacterium | reverse complement strand
GTTCGCATCCCGGCCCCGGGTACTCTTGGCCAAGGGATGTCCGCCATCGGCAAACTCGGTGACTCCGTGGAGGTCGTGGGGCTGGGGCTCGCGGCGGGCGTTCCGCCCGGCGAAGCCATCGACGCGCAGCGACTGGCCGAGTCGTACATCGAAATGGGGGAGTGGGTTTCCGCGGTGAGCGTGCTGACCGAAGCGGCGGTAGCATTTTCGGATGGGCGCTTTCCGCCCGCGGCCGTCGAGCTCCTTCGAAGCATCGTTCGCGCCGAGCGTGAAGCGTCCCCGTTGCGTGCGATCGCAGAAACTCGTTTGGAGCGCGGCGAGCGCAAGCACTTGGTTGCGGCCGTTTGCTTGCTCGGGATGGCCCACGAGCACGATCGAGCCGACACGCGGACGCTCGAGCTGTTGGTCCGAGCTTTCGAAAAAATGGGGCTCGAAGACAAAGCCCGAAAGGTGGAGGCCGTCCTCACCGAGATGGCCGAGGAAGAGCCGACCTTACCCGCTGCCTCCGATGGGCCGCTGTCGCCTTCGACTCCGGACGACTAGCGAGACCATCCATCGATCAGTGGCTGAATCCTCGAAAGAGCCCCCATTACCCATGAAAGGTTGACGGAACTCCGCCACGCCCGACACTAGGAGCCCCCATGTCGCGACTCTTTCAAGCCTTGGTCGTCGCCGGAGCGGCCATTTCCGCTTCGGCCTGCGGCGGCAAGTCTTCCGAGGTGGCGAACGACGACGACGACGGGAACCCGATGGGCGGCAGCTCGGGGGCCAGTGGCGCCGCTCCAACAGGGGGAGCCTCGCCCACCGGCGGCGTGGGAGGCGCCGCGCCGACCGGCGGCATGGCGGGAACCTCGACGGGCGGCACCGGTGGCCCCGTGCTGCCGGCGCCCGGGCGCGGAGCTCAGTGGGATTGTTCTTTGGCCACGCCGGATCCGGCCTGCGTTTCCGTGCTCGGAACCACCGCCTCGTCGATTCCCGAGGAGTGCCCCGTCGATGCCACGCGTCCGCGAACGGCTGCCGATTGCGCCTCGGGCGAGCTCTTCACCTGCGTGCTCGGCGTCACGCCGTCTTCCGAGCTCCTGCTCGTCAATTGCTACTGCCAGCCGTCGAGCGCCTATTCGTGTGAATCGTGCACGAACCTCGCGCACCTCCACGGCGAGCCCGCATTTTGCGACGGCGTCACCAAGGTGTGCGCGTGCGCGTACACCGGCATTCTCAGATGAACAAGGGCGAGGCTTTCGACGCCGTCGAACGCGATTTTCGAGCGCAGCAAACGACGGACGCGCTCGCGGCGCTGACGGCCGAGCAACGCCGGCTGCTCCACGAGTACTGGGTGGACCGCGCGCGCGGCGAGCTCACGACCGCGCTCACCTTCGAGTTCATGCTCGCTGATCTCGAAATCGAGGCTGCCCCCCGCGAGCTCCTCGCCCTCGCCCGCACGGCCATCGACGACGAGCACCGGCACGTCGATTGGTGCCTGCGCTGGGCGCGGCTCGTCGATCCCACGCTTCCGGCCGAGCCCGAGCTCTCCGGCACGCGACCCCTCGAGCTCGACGGCGCCTCGGCGCACGACAACCGCATCCTCCGCACCGTCTTCGGCTGCTGCTTCAGCGAGACCGTCGCCATCCACGTCCTCCGCGCCTCGCACGCCCGCATCACCCTGCCGAGCGTCCGCCGCCTCAACCAGGAACACATGAAGGAAGAGGTTGGCCACGCCCGCCTCGGCTGGGCGCTCGCCGCGTGGCCTGCCCTCACGGCGCGCGACCGCTCGATGCTCGCGGCCCACGTGCCGGAAATGCTCCGACTCGTCCGCATGGTCTGGCAATCGACCCGCCGTGCGCCCGACCCCGCGCTGCACGAGCTCGGGTACCTTTCGTCCGAAATCATCGACGCTGCCTGCGAGGAAGCGATCGCGGACGTCGTGATGCCGGGGCTCCGAAGCGCCGGTATCGAGGTCGGCTAGGGCTCTCATCGCGGACCTTCAGAGGTATCACCTTGGCCACGATGAATCTCCGCCCGCTCGCCGTCTCACTGCTCGCGTGCCTCGCCGCCTGCGCCGCTAGCCCCAAGCCGAAAACAGAACCCGCATTCGGCCAACCCACCGAGCCCGTCTCGCCGAGCGCGGAGCCCGCCCTCCCCCTCGGCACGGAGCTCGCCGTCGTTCCGGCAGAAATCAACTACGTCCGTGTCGGGGTCCTTCACTCCCTGACCGGCACGATGGCCGTCGAGGAGACGCAGCTCATGAACGCCGCGCTCATGGCCATCGACGACATCAACGAAAACGGCGGGGTGCTCGGCCAGGGCATCATGCCGCTCACGCACAATCCCGCATCGAACTGGCCGCTCTTCGCCGAAAAAGCCCGCGAAGTCGTGCAGAAAGAGCACGCGCGCGTCGTCTTCGGCGGCTACACGTCCGTCTCGCGAAAATCCATGCTCCCCGTCTTCGAAGAGCTCGGTGGCCTCTTGTTCTACCCCGCCCAGCACGAGGGCGATGAGACCTCACGCTCCATCGTCTACACGGGCTCCATCCCGAACCAGTCCGTCACCGCCGTGGCCGACTACCTAGCGCGCCGCAAGGACCGCCCCATCAAGCGCTGGTTCGTCATCGGCACCGACTACGTCGTCCCCCGCGTCCAGGCCAAAGCCATGGCCGAAACGTGGCGTACCGCCGGCGTCCGCGACGACAACGTCAGCACCGTCTTCACGCCTTTCCGCCACTCCGACTACACCCACGTCGTCGACCGGCTCAAAAAATTCTCGAGCGGCGCCCCCACCGCCGTCATCTCCCTCCTCTTCCGCGAATCTGCGGCGCCCTTCCAGGAAGAGCTCGCACGCCAGAACGTCTCCCCCCGCACGACCGCCATCGTCCACTTCGGGCTCGACGAACGCGAGGTCGCCAAGTCGAACCACCTCTTCACCGGCACCTTCCTCGCGCGAAGCTATTTCAGCACCATCGACACCCCGCAGAACGCCGCCTTCAAACGGCTCGTCGCCAAGTACGCTCGCGACAAGGCCCTCTCGCCCGACGAGCTATCACTGAACGACGACGTCGAAGCCACGTATATCGGCGTAAACCTCTGGAAGCAGGCGGTCGAGTCCGCGAAAAGCTTCGACACCACCGCCGTCACCGCCGCCCTCGCGAACCAAACGTTCGACGCGCCGTCGGGATTCACCGTGTCCGTGGACAAGGCGAATCATCACCTGCACAAGCCGTACTTTCTCGCGGAGGTGGACGCGACGGGCAGCGTGAACGTCGTGTGGAAGACGCCGGACGTCATTCCGCCGATTGCACCCGCGCTGCACTGAGTACGCCGCGGTCACAGTCGCCCAGAGCGGGGCAACGACCCGCCCAACCGTTATCGACCTCGGCCCCGGCGCTATTTGAAGGAGCTCGCCGCGACGCACGGCAGACGGTTCTCGTCCCACGCCGGCTCTCGCGCGCCGCTCTTGAAGCCGAGGTTGTCGAAGTGGCGCTTCGTGTACGCCTTGAAGTTGTCCTCGTGGTAGCTGAACACGGGATCGACCCCCGAGTGGTAGAGCACGTCGCCGAAGGTGACGGTCACCTCGCCGCTTGGAACGCCGTTCGCCGGAAGCTCGGCGCAGCCGTAAGGTTCTCCGTCGAGGAATAGGTACGCGCGGCGCGTCGAGAAGAACACGTCGAAGCTCGTCGAGCGGTCGATACCGGTGCGTTCGGAGACTTCCGCGTTCGGAGCAAGCCCCGTGACGTCGCCGGCGTCGTCCTTGATCCGGTAGAGGTCGGTCGTCGGGCATTGATCGTTCACTTCCCACGCCCGGTGATCGCAGATCTCGAGCTGATACGTGTTCGGCCAGTTGACCGCGCCCTCATCGGGGAAGAGCTGGACGATCAGCGTGTTCGAGCTCGGTAGATTCCACTGCACCGGCACCTCGCCGTCGGAGACGAGGATCTGCGGATAGCGCCGCGCCGTCGAGAACGCGTCGACCTCCATCGTGACGTGGAGGAACGCATCGGCGGACATCGTCGCCTTCACGTTCGGCGTCATGCGGAACTTGCCGCCGACGTCGGCCGCCCAGTCGGCGTAGACGACCCAGAGCTCGCCGAGAATGGGGGCCATCATGTAGCGCTGCGCCGTGACGGACATGAACGCAACGTCCGCGAAGTCCGAACGATCGCGATACTCCGAATTGCAGCCCACCGGATTGTCGCAGGGGTCGGCGAAAGTGAGCTCGGGAAACGCTTCGTCCGCACCGAAACCCGCGAACCAGTCGAGGTCTGGTCGCGGCGCGGGCGACACGCGCACGAACGAGCGGGCCACGGCTTTCGGTTCGTTCGTCGCCGCATGGTGTCCGTTGATGAACACCTCGCCGGTCGGCGACGCTGCTCTGAGCTCGTCGAGCGTGTAGAACGCCGGATACTCGACGTTGTCTTCGGTGCCCGCAGGGCGCGAAGCGGGCGCAATCACTCCGCGATACGGGCAACCCTCGTCGAGCGCCTCGACCACGAGCACGGTGTCGTTCTCGGTGATGCCGGACCAATGCAGATCCCACATCGGAAGCTCGTCGCCCTGGAAGCGCGCGCGTTCGAAACGCGGAATGCCGGGCACGAGCACGTCGTGGGCGATCCCGCAATCGAAGGCGTAATGCACCCGCTTGAGCGGCACGATGTCGATCGCGGGTTCCGCGGGCGCGTCCGCGAGAATATCGAACGCGGCAGACGACGTATCGCGCAGGTTCGCCTCGGGCCCGTCCACGTAATAGAGGTGGGCGCGCGGGAAGGTGCTCGTCGCGGCGTAAACGGGCTTCGTGCCCGGAGCTCCCGGCGCCGGCACGTAGAACGCGACGCCGTCGTCACGCCACTTTAGAAGGAGCTTCTCGTCGCGCTCGTCTTGCGACGTGACATAGTGTTTGAGCCTCGACTCCTGCCAGCGCTTGTCGAAGCAGCGATTGTCGGAATCGGGAGCGTAGTCGCCGAGGGCGTACACGGCAACGCGACCCTCACCCGGCGTCAGGTAAACGTAGCCAAGCGTCGATTCCTCGAGCGTGCGGCGATAACCCGCGACATCCTGGTCGTCGACGAGCGTCTGCACGATCTCGTCGTGGCTGTCGGCGCTCGGCGCGCTCGTCTGGCGATTTCCCGCGCAGCGATAGATGGCGTCTCTCACCGTTACCGTGCCGTCCGACGCCGACGAGATGCGGCTGTCCGCAGGAAGCGGATAGACGCGATAGTCCTTGGCGCCCTCGACGGGCTCCACCGTGATGCTCGCGCTATCGCCCTTCACCGTCGCGTTGACGTTCGGTAGGCGGGGCAGCGGCGGAAGCGACGTCGTGACCGACGTGTCCGGCGTGCCGGGTACGGTCGGAATGCCCGAAGGCCCATTGCCCGTACCGCCGTTTCCGCTGCCCGTACCGCCGTTGCTACCACTCGACCCGGCCTCGTTGCCGTTCCTGCTGGAGTCGTCCGACTTCGAACAACCGAGCGCCAACCCGACGAGCCCGACCACGAATCCCCCCCTTAAACCGTGCGCCAGATAGAACTTTTTCAACCTAGCGAAGGTAGAGGGCCCCTCGCAGAGGGTCAAGCCATTCGGAGGACGGCGACCGCGATGCGGCGCCGAAACGCCCGGGCTCCTACCGGTTCGGCTGAGCTCGCGTAAAAAACTCGATCAACACCGGTGCCACGACGTCCGCCTTGGCTTGATGCGTTTGGCCTTCGAGGATTTTTCGTTCCGCGCGGGGCATGGCCCTCGCGATTCGGTCAGCCGTCGGCTGCATGAACTCCATGCTCTTCGCGCCGTTCATTACGAGCGTTGGAACCGTGACGGCTCGTGCGGTCTCCTCCGGTACCGCGCCGTCGCCGAGCACCTCGTAGTCATACGCCAAAGTGAAGTCGATCTTCTTCATCGCTTCCCAATCCTTGGAGCGCTTCATGTCCTGAATACGCTCGGGTGGCGTACCAATCGCGGTCATGAAAAATTCCGCTGCTTCCCCGGGCTCGCCCGTCTTGGCTAGCTCGTTGATCCGCTGCTTCTGCCCGGCAAATGCCTGCTTGTCTTGCCCGTACGGCGGTTCGTAGAGCGCTAGTTTCGCCACTTCTCCCGGGCCGAGCTTCGCTGCAGCTTGCAGTGCGAGAGCCGCTCCCGAAGAGACACCATAGAGGTACGCCGATCCCCCCGCATGCCGAACGAGCGCTTGGATGTCTTCAATCTCTCGTTCGACGGCATACGGTTTCTCGTCCGTGCTCTCGCCACGCCCCCGCCGGTCGTACGTGTACACGGTCAAACGCTCGGAGAGCTCGTCAACGAGCTCGTCGTCGAGGAGCTCACGGGACGAAAGCGCGCCGCTCACGACGATGACGGCTGGCCCGTCGCCGTCCTTCTCGAACGCGATCTTCGTTCCATCTTTGGAGGTCACCCGCGACTCACTCACGTCATCGCGCTGCTCCTCTTGCGCCTGCTCCATGGTTTTCTTCTGGCGGTCCTCGACCGCCGTCGTCTTCTCGGACTTGCAACCGGCGATGGAGCTCGCAGCCAAGCCGACGATGAGCAACGGCATCCGTTTCATGGCGTCATCTCCCTTTCGAGCATCGGAGCCTGCAACGCCTGTGCCATCTGATTTTACGCCATGCCGTCCGTGGGACGCCCCTACCGTGGCATCACCGCTCGGTGTCGCGCACCGGTCCGCGCCCTCATCTTCCACCGCTTCGCCGAGCCGCGCAGGGATCGCCGTAGGCCGAGCACGGCGGGTCTACTTCGCGCACCCCGCCAAGATCTCGAAGGATCGCAGGCGCGCTTCGTGCTCGAAGATCATGGCGGTCGTCATCAACTCGTCGACGCCGGTCGCGTTCACGAAATCGCGGATACCTTCGCGCACGGCGCTTGGTCCGCCGACGACGGCATAACGAAAGAGCTGCGCCAACGCCGCGTTCGACATGGGGTCGAAGTTTTCGCGGTCGGCCGCTTCGAGCGGCGGCGGCAGCTCTGCCGGACGTCCGCTGCGCAGCGCTAGAAATGCCTGCTCGAGCGAGGTGAAGAGGCGCCTCGCTTCCGCGTCCGAGTCGGCGGCGTAGACGTTGATGCACGCCATGACGTACGGCTTCTCCGAGCTCGCGGACGGGCGAAACCGCTCGCGATAAATCGCGAGCGCATCGTGGAGCAGGTCGGGCGCGAAATGAGCGGCGAAGGCGAACGGCAAGCCGAGCGACGCGGCGAGCTCGGCGCTGTACAAGCTCGAGCCGAGCAACCATACGGGGACGCGACTGCCCGCGCCCGGCACCGCGCGGACGGCTTGTCCCTCCGCCTGCGGTTCGAGGTAGCGCATGAGCTCGACGACGTTGTCGGCGAACGCGCCGCTCGTTTCGAGGTGCCGCCGGAGCGCGCGCATCGTGACCGGATCCGTCCCCGGCGCGCGGCCGAGCCCGAGATCGATGCGCCCCGGGTAGAGCGCGGCGAGCGTGCCGAACTGCTCGGCGATGACGAGCGGCGCGTGATTGGGCAGCATGATGCCGCCCGCACCGATGCGAATACGCTCGGTGCCTTCCGCTACGAAGCCGAGCGATACCGCGGTCGCCGCGCTCGCCACCCCCGGCATGTTGTGGTGCTCCGCCATCCAGAAGCGCCGGAAGCCCCAGCGCTCGGCGTGCCGGGCGAGATCTCGCGAGCGCCTGAGCGCCTCACCCGCGTCGCTGCCGCGCGTAATCGGGGCAAGATCGAGGATCGAGAGCGGAACCATGCGGAACGTATGGGTCCACGGCTTTGCCGGCGCAAGCGCACGCAACGTGTGCACGGCGTCGCACGCTGCACGAGCGAGACGGCGCTGCCAGCCCGTCTTCATGTGATCACGCGAGGTCTCACGGGTGCGTTTCACACCATCGAGCGCTCGGCGCCAGCCGGTGCGGTTTACGGCGGAAAACGCACCTGTTTCGTTCCCGCGCATGACCGCCGGTGAACCCCGCGGCGACGATTCGACATGGAACGAGTCCGCGGAGACCGGGAAAGTCGTAAGCTGACGGCCAGCCCCCCATGGCAACCAAGAAAACCACGCGTCCTAAAGGCACCGGGGAGCTCGACGTGGACGCGTTCGTCGCCGCGTCGAAGCATCCGCTCAAACGCGAAATCGACGCAATCCGGGCCGTGATTCGCGGCGCGGACAAGCGGATCCACGAGAGCATCAAGTGGAACGCTCCGAGCTACTCGGTGGGCGAACACTTCGCGACGTTTCACCTCAAGCGCCCCGACGCCGTCACCGTCGTCTTTCACACCGGTGCGAAGAAGCGTCTCCGCGCGTCGAAAGTGGTCATCGACGATCGCTCGGGACTCTTGACGTGGCTCGCGAAGGACCGCGCGAGCGTCACCCTATCCGACATGACGGAAATTCGAGCGAAGCGTCGAGCCTTCGCGGCTCTCGTCAGGCAGTGGCTCGACGCCTTGTAGTCGCCAGGGCTTGCGCGTGATGCGCGGGTGCGCCGGGCGCTCGAGGAAGTGGGGCCGCTCTATCCGGTTCGCGACGGGTTTCGCCGACTAAGGCATCCGCTCGAACACCCGCAACGAAGAGGAATCGATGGCGTCCCA
>DASUTR010000259.1:0-2338 GCA_036374535.1 Polyangiaceae bacterium | reverse complement strand
GCACCTACGGGGCCCTCGTGCGCGACATCGCGAACCGGCTCGGCCACTCGCTGGGTGCGCCGACGAAGTAGGCGCGCGGGCCGGCTGCGCGCTTGCGCACGATCGCGCTCGCGCCAGACTCACGCTGCGAGCCGCCGCAACGTGACCACAGCGATTTTTCCCACGGACTGCGGCGAAAAATCGCGAGACTTTTCGCATCTTCCGAGGATAGTGGTCACTGTACCGCTACTGACCGTTGGCATTGGCTCGCGGGCGGCGACAGGAGCAGGAGCGCGGGAGGGCTCAGGTCATGACTCGAATCCAGTGGATGGCAAGCGTCGTTCTCGTTGCCTCCTGCATCTTCGGCGGCATTCCCGCCGTCGCAAAGGATCGGCTGTCGCTTCTCGTCGATCCGGAATGTCCGACGCCCGGCGAGACGATCCGGTTGTGGGCGACGGTCGAAACGGGGCATTCCACGCTGGTGGCGGGCGCCGAGCATGTGTCGATCTCGGGGAACACGATCCAGTTCTTCGTCGACCTGATCGACCAGGATTCCGACGACGACGGTGAGCACGACGGAAGCGGCGTTCCGTTCGTGATTTCCGATCATTCGGTCGTGGGCCAGGTCGGGCCGATGCCCGCGGGCTTGTACCAGGTCCAGCTGCGCGTGCGACGCGCCACCCTCTTCAGCGATTTCGAACCGGGCGTCGTCGAAGACTTCGTGAATGTGGACGTACGCGACGTCCCGCAGCCGTGCGCCGCGCGTCATCTCGCTGGCAAAGGGGAGAAGACGATCACCGCGCGAGTTGGACAACGCTACTCGAAAGGCATCGAGCTGGAAGTCACCGATGCCCGCGGATTGCCGACCGATGGCCCCATAACGCTGGAGCGTGTCTATCGCGAAAGCGAGATCGGGCCCGTTGCCCATCCGGACATGGTCGATATCGAGCTGGCTCGGATTGCGGCAGGCCGCTACGAGGTTCGCGCTCGCGCGAACCTCGTCCCCGGCACCTTCCTCTATCGTGCACAGCTTGCAAATCTCCCGTCGATGCTGTCCACGCCGGTGTATTTCGTGGTCAGCAACCGGTTGCGGCCCGACGCGGTTCCCCTCATTCCCGTGGTTCAGTACGTCAACAACGCCGTCCGCCGGTATTTCATGACCGCGGATGTCGCGGAAATGGCGAAGCTGGACGCAGGCCACGAATGGCGACGTACCGGCGACGTCTTTCTTGCCTACAGCCGCGAACACGCATCGCTGCTCCGCGATGCGACCCCGGTCTGCCGTTTCCACACCCGATCGGATGCGGGCTTCGGATCGCACTTCTTCTCCCCGCTGCCGGAGGAGTGCTCCGCTGTCGAGCGCCACGGCAGTTGGCTCCTGGAGACCGACAATGCGTTCAGCGTGTTCCTCCCCGACAAGGTGACGGGTGCGTGTCCCCACCGTACACGCCCCATCTATCGCGCGTTCAACAACCGCCCGGACGCAGGCCACATCTACGCGACGGCGCCCTGGCTCCTCAACGTGTGGGAGTACCCGACCGGGCCGTGGATACGCGAAGGCTACGGTCCCGATCCGGTCGCGTTTTGCGCGCCCGAATAGAGCGCGGCTTGCATCGCCCGCACTTGGAGAACGTGCAGTTGGGTTGGGGCGTGCTTCCCACCCCGCGTCGTGCCAGCCCGGGCGAGTGCGACAAGCCCCCCGACGAGAAGTAGCGCGAGCGGGGAAGGTTCGGGCACCGTCCCGGGGGGCTGCGTCCCGATCGGCGCGATTCGCAGGCCGCCCCCGCCTACGATACCGAAGGGGTCGCCGACGAAAGCCTGATAGCCGAGCTCCGGGGTCTGGGACTGCCACGCCAGGTTTTCGGCGAAGAGCGTGTATTCGGCAACGAGCCGCTCTCCCGGTGCGAGCGACGCCAGTGTCACGTCCCCCGAGAAGGGCGCGAACGCCAGGCCGCAAACATCCCCGACATCGATCAGCGTTCCGCCCGTCGGGACGCGCGCCCGCAGGTCGTCGCTGATCGTGAACACGTTGCTGTTTTCGCAATCGTTGCCCTGGAACCGGCGCGTGATGCTCACGAAGTAGTCGAAGAGGGTTCGCGTCGACAGTTCGGTGCCGTCCGCGGCAAAGCGGGTCACCGTGAGCTGTGCCCCCGCGGAGGCGAGGGGCCCGGAGCGGGCAGGGAACGTACCGTACGAGGGTCCCGCGAACAGGCTCGCCTCGATGCGCGGAATGTCGAAGTGCGCCGTCAGCGACCCCGTCGAGCTCCCCACGTTGGTGATGTCCTGCGTCCACCGCGCCACCGCCCCGTGGTCGGGCGTGCTCGGCGAGATGAAACTCACGCCGACGCCACCGAAGCCC
>DASUTR010000258.1:0-2169 GCA_036374535.1 Polyangiaceae bacterium | reverse complement strand
CGACGCGAGTCTTGCTCGCCCCCTGCCAGGCGCGCTCCGTGAACGAGGCCTGCACTTTCTGAGCGCCGGCCAAGAACAGTACGCCTTCGCAGAACCCGAGCGTCTGGTGACAAGCGGCCTCTTCGGCAAGGTCCGACATTTCATAGCGGATATCGACGTAGGCGTTACCGTCTCCGAGCATGGGCAGGGTAAACGCGGGAAAATCGAACAGCGTCGCGCGCAGCACCTTCAGGCGCATCAGCGACTCGACGGGATGGTTCGGGGCGACGAGCTCGGGGTGCTCGGTCGCGAACTCGTTGGCCGAGAAGCGGCCCCACATCCGTACCGCGTCCATGGTCGCCCCGTCGATGTGGGCGAGGAGCGCCAGGCCAAAACGCTCGAACGTGGCCATCGGATACCAATCCCCCGGCTCGATCCGCTTTACCAGGTAACCGAGGTCCTCGGGCTCGAGAACCTTCGACCAATCGACGCTCTTCTGGCGACGAAGCATCCGTACGTATTCGGAAAAGAACGATCCTCGAACGTGCCGCGACATGATGAAGCCGAGTTCCGTCTGCCAATCCCCGACGGAAGGGCGATCTACCCATCATAGCGCCAAACACTCCCGCCTCGCGATGAATATCGCTCGGTCGACCGGCTCGGATCGAGATCACTCGATTCGAATCGCGTCGACTTCGAAGTTGGCGAGCGCGGTCGACCGCAGCGACCGCGCGCTCGAGCGGGCGGTCCGATGCTCGAAACCGGCGAGACCGCTGGTTGCTCCCTGCGGCGGGTAGGTTGCGGTACCGTAATGTGAGCGGTAGGGACGGAACCGATCTCGTGGTCTAGAGGGGCACCGAGCGGCTCTAGACCGGAGCCCGTTCCGTGATCGCTCGCGACGCGAAGAAGTACGGCGCGCGGTGTCGTGCCTCAGAGGAAATCGGCAACCTCGCCCAGGTGAAACAGGGAGCCGTTCGCCGTGAACGCCGTGAACGGGAAGTCGCTCACGAAGATGCCGTAGTTCAGCCTCGGAATCGACTGGGAGTGCGTCGTGCGCCAGCCGTAGGCCACGCAGCCGAATAGAGGAATGGATTGCGTGCAGACGTACTGGCGCAGGTTGTGCGTCGTGGAGCCCGAGCGCGCGATGTTGAGGACGAGCGAGCGGATCCATGCGGTGTCGTCGGACCAGCCGGTGCTGGCGGACGTCGAGCGAATGGCACAAAACTCCTGATCGTAGCCGTCTTCGGAGTTGCAATAGACGTCCTCGAACTCTTGGTCCGTGAAGGCGGGATGGGACCCCTGCTCGTCGATCGAGAGCGCCTCGCTGTGCCGGCCGAGGCTCCCGGTGTTCTGCCCGTCGCTTCGTGCGTCGGACTCGAGGTTCGACTCGAGCCGGGGCGGAACGGCGCTCCTCGTGGCGACTGCGGCGCGCTCGGCGGCTTGCGCGTCGACACGGAGCTCTGCCTCGGTCAGGCGCTCGACGACGGCGGCATCGTAGGCCGCGCCGTGCTCCAGCAGCGTGGAATAGACGTCGAGCAGGCTGCCCGGTCGCATTCGCTTCAAAATCGCTTCGTTCGGGTCGCCCGGCCCGACCTCCGACAGTGAAACGCTGCCTTTCGCCGTCTCGATGAACTGGACGTGCTGGCCGCCGTCGAAGACGATATCCGCTAGGATGCGCGCTTCGGTGGCGCGCGTCTCGCTCGACTCGACGCCGGCCCCGTCGTCGGTGAGCTCCACGGTGCAGGCCGGAAGCGCGGCGGCGAACAGAATCGCCCCGAGCGTGCGAGCGGCACGGCGGGCTCGGCGACTCGACGACGTTTTCATGCCCTGACTACGTCGAAGCGCGCGGACCGGTCGAACTTTTTGTACGCGCGTGTCCACGACGCACTCGAGCGACGCGGAGTGCCGTTGCGATTCGCCACGGTAGACGAAATGATTTCGCGCGCAACGACGTGCTTCTGAAAAATCACTATGGACCTGAACTCGCGCGTTCTGGTTCTCTCCGCCTGGGAACAGCCGGATCGGGCCGTACGTCTCGACGCAGTTGCGTCAGAAACCTCGCGAGCTCACGCGAGGCTCGTACACGTCATCTCTGCGGGGCTTGGCGCGTGCGAGAAAAACCGACCAGGACCGGTGCGCCCACCGTAAACAGGTCTGATCAGGAAAGGGGTTCTCCGATGTCCATCAAAG
>DASUTR010000257.1:0-2226 GCA_036374535.1 Polyangiaceae bacterium | reverse complement strand
ACACCCTCTTCATCAAGGACCTGGGCACCGGCCGCGTGATCGACTCGATCGTCGGCGTCTGGAACGGGAGCGCCTGGGGCGACGACAACCGCACGTTCCTTTATATGCGGGCCGATTCGGCGAAGCGCGGAAATGCCGTGTGGCGTCACGTGGTCGGCACGCCGGCCACGGCGGACGTGAAGGTGTTCCAGGAAGACAATGTCCTCAACAACGTCTATGTCTTCCGTTCGCGGAGCGACAAGTACGCGTTCATCCCGGCGGACGGGTTCACGTCCTCGGAATGGCGCGTGGTACCGACGGCGGACCTCACGACCGAGCCGCGCGTGATCGCACCGCGGCGGGCAGGTGTCGAGTACACGGTCGAGCATGGTGATGGCTTCTTCCTGCTCCACACCAACGACGCCGCGCGCAACTTCAAGATCATGCGCGCGCCCGAGTCGGACCTCTCCGCGTGGTCCGAGTGGCTGCCCCACCGGGACTCGGCCTTCGTCGAGGGCGTCGATGCGTTCGAGGACTACGTGGTAGTCAACGAGCGGTCGGGGGGGCTCCGGCGCCTCCGCATCACCGCCCTCGCGAGCAACGAGACCCACTACGTGTCGTTTCCCGAGGCGGCGTATGGGGTCTTTGCGTCGAGCAACGCGGAGTTCGACACCGACCGCTTCCGCTTTGCGTATTCATCGCTCGTCACGCCGGGGTCGGTGTACGATTACGACATGAAGACGCGCGAGCGGACGCTGCTCAAGCGGCAGGAGATCCCGAGCGGCTACGACAGCACCCGGTACGAGGTACGCCGGCTCATGGCACCGGCACGGGACGGCGTGAAGGTGCCCGTGTCCATCCTGCTCCGGCGCGGCACCCGGCTCGACGGCCGGAATCCGCTGCTCCTCTACGCCTATGGATCGTACGGCGCCACGATGGAGCCGACGTTCAACTCGGCGGTGCTGAGTCTCGTCGACCGCGGGTTCGTCTACGCCATCGCTCATATTCGCGGCGGCCAGGAGATGGGGCGCCAGTGGTACGACGACGGCAAGATGATGAAGAAGATGAACACCTTCTTCGACTACATCGACGTCGCCGAGGAGCTCGTGCGGCAGCGCTACACCAGCCCGGACCGGCTCGTGGCCAACGGCGGCAGCGCGGGCGGGCTCCTCATGGGCGCCGTCGCGAACCTGCGGCCCGACCTCTTTCGCGCCGTCGTCGCCGAAGTGCCGTTCGTGGACGTGATCAATACGATGCTCGACGCGTCGCTGCCGCTCACGGCGCAGGAATGGGAGCAGTGGGGAAACCCGCGGGATTCCACGCACTATGCGTACATGCGGCAGTACTCGCCGTACGACAACGTGCGCGCGCAGGCGTATCCGTGGATCCTGGTCACGACCTCGTTCAACGATTCGCAGGTGATGTACTGGGAACCGGCCAAGTGGGTGGCCCGGCTGCGCGAAATGAAGACCGACGCGAACCCACTCTACTTCAACGTGAACCTCGCAGGCGGGCACGGGGGCAGCTCGGGCCGGTACGACCAGATGCGCGAGCGCGCGTTCCGCTACGCGTTCATGCTCGAGGCGGTGGGGCTCGGACAGCAGACGCCGTAGCGACGTCTCACAGAAGACGGGAGCGAGAGGCGGTGATCCGCGAGGGTTCCGGAAGCCCTTGACATAGGGTAGGGGGGTATGCTATTGTGAGTCGGAAAGGAGCCCCCCATGCCTGTCGACAAGATCCTGGTCCTCCTCGGCGGCCTCGCCGCCATCGCCTGGATCAACTGGTATTTCTTCGTCGCCGGACGGCGGCGCGTGGCGGTCGCGGCCGGCGGCGCGCTGCAGGAGATCGAGATCATCGTGGCCGGCGGCTACGATCCGTCGGCGATTCGCCTGGCCCATGGCCGGCCTGCGCGGCTCGTCTTCGATCGGCGCGAAACGTCGAGCTGCTCGGAAGAGCTCGTCATTCCCGATCTCGGCATCCGCCGATTCCTCCCCGCCAACGAGCGAACCACCGTGGACGTCCCCGCCACGGTCGAACGCGGAACGCACGAGTTCACCTGCGGCATGGGCATGCTGCGGGGTCGGCTCATCGTCGAGTAACGAGCCATGCCATCCACGATCTCACCGACCCGGGACCGCATCGCCTTTCCCGTGACCGGCATGACCTGCGCCGCGTGCCAGGGGCGAGTGCAGCGCACGCTCGAGCAGACGCCGGGCGTGCTGGATGCCGCCGTCAACCTGATGACCG
>DASUTR010000256.1:0-7375 GCA_036374535.1 Polyangiaceae bacterium | reverse complement strand
GACGCGAGCGCGTGCCCGAGCGCCCGCTCGGCCGCCCCATCGCCATCCGCCCGGATTTCATTTGCGAAATTCTCTCGGAGAGCAACGCGGCCACCGACCAGGTCGACAAGTTCCGCATCTACGCCGCTAGCGGCGTCCCGTTCTACTGGATCGGCGATCCGTCCCGGAAAATCCTGACGGTGTACCGTCTCGAAGGAACCGGCGACGCCGTCGCACTTCAGGCAAAGCACGGCGAAGTCATCAACGCCCCTCCGTTCGACGCGACCGCGCTCCCGGTCGGCGTGTTGTTCGGAGACGATCCAGACTGAGTGAAGGCTTCCATTCACCCTTCTGGCGCTTCCTTTCGCAGCCGTATTCGGCGCGACCGACCGTTCCGAGCTTTCAGCCGCCGGCGTCACCTGGACGACGACGCGTAGCTCGGCGCGCGGTGCGTCCGCACTCGGGTTTACAAGTCTTCCTATTGCGCCTCGGAGCAAGCTCGGCTGCACTCCGCCACCATGAAGAGAGTCTTCGCTTGTGCCTTCGTGTCGCTCGCCAGTGCCTACGCTTGCAACTCGGATCCCGAGTCCGACGGTGCGGGGGGCTCGAGCGGGCGCGGGGGCACGGACCAAGGCGGTGAGGCGGGGATGGGCGCGGTGACCTCGGGCGGAACCGCCGGGAACGCGGGCGGCTCCGGCGCGACGACGGGGGGCCGCGGGGGAAGCGCGAGTGGCACCTCGGGCAGTGGTGGCGCGCCGGGCGGCGAGGGTGGCGGGGAGGACGGCGCGGGCTCGGGAGGTGAAGGCGGCGATACCACCCCGGACGCCGTGACCGTGCCTCCGGTCGTCTCGGGCTCGCGCTTGAAAGCGCGCGTCTTGGAGGGGAGCGACGGCTCGCGCCACCTCATCGGCCTCTACGATACCGAGCTCGACATCCCGTGCGACTTCGCGAACCTCGGCCCCGGCGGGTTCCGCTGCGCGCCCCTCACCGATCGCGGGGTCACCTCGAACGTGTTCGTGGACGACCAGTGTCAGGTACCGGGCATCGGCTACGAGACCGCGTGCGGCCCGCTGCCGTACTCCGCCGCTTCGACTGCAGGTCGAACCTGCGACGGCCTGCAACGGCTCGACGTGTCTGCGCTCGGTGCGAGCTACCCCGAGCCGTTCGCCAACCAGAGCTCGTGCGCACCGTACATCGACGGCAATTCCGGTATGGAATGGCACGCCATCTCGACCGTCGCTCCCTTGACCTTCGTCGAGGGAACGCTCGAGCGGCTCGAGCTCGGCGGCGGGCTCTCCGTGCTCTCGGTCGCGGGCGCAGACGGCTCGCGACAAGCGCGCTCGTTTTGGTTCGAAGGGCGGCCCTGCAGCGCCGTCGACCTCACGAACGGCGGTCGCCGCTGCGCGCCGGGTCCAACGTTGAATCTCTTCACGTTCTTCGCCGACGCGAGCTGCACCACCGAGGTCGGCTACATGCAAGGCGGCAACACCGCGTGCGGCGACCCCGCGTTCCTGCCGGTTCGGCGGCCCGTTCAGATGAACGGATGCACGGTGCAAACCACGGCGCTCGCTGAAGTCACGCGCTTCACCGGCAGTACCGCCTACCGAGGCGACCCGTGCACGAGCCTGACGCTTCAACCGTCGCCTCTCGAGCGCTGGGTCGTCGGGGCGCCCGTCGCTCCTTCGGTGCTGCCCGAGCTCGCGCGGGTCCAGCGTGGAACCGAGCGCTTGCGGAGCGTGGCCGCCGAGACCGCGAACGGCAGCGTCATCGAGCTCTCGACGAGTTTTGCCATCACGCTGGTCGACACGACCCTCGGTGAGACTTGCACGCCGAAGCGCTTCGCAGACGGCGCCGTGCGCTGCACGCCGAGCGGGGCCGCCCTCGGCTTCTACTATGCCGATCCGGAGTGCACCGTTCCCGTGCTCCCGACTCCGTCTCACTGCGTGACGACGCGTTTCGCGCTCCACGAGCGCCCGCACGAAAACGGGTGTTCGCAGGAATACGTCGTGGCGGGCGTTTACGAGCTCGGAGAGGCGGGAACCGGCGCCGTGTACGAGCGCATCAGCGACGTCAACCAAGAGTGCGTAGAGACCACGCTCGCCGAGGGGTTCATCACGCTCGAGCCCGTGGCGCCGAGTGAGCTCGTCACGGTCGTCGAAGTGTTGGAGTGAAGGGAGGGCTCGTGGATCGAAGCAGCGCGGGAATCGTTGGTGTCCTCTTGGGAGCGGCGCTCGGGTGCGCGTCGTCCACGCAGCCCGCGGTGTCGGCGGCGGCTCGGGAGCTTCACGGCGTCGATTGCCCGGACGACCGCGTGGAGGTGCTCGAGACGCGCGACACCGACGACGACACGCTCTACGTCGTGGACGCCTGCGGCAAGAAGCTCGAGCTCACCAAGGGCTACGCGCTCCCCCAGCGGAAGAGCGACCTCGGGGAGTATTCCGCGGAGAGCGGCTTCGAGCTCCCCGAGGGAATGCGGAGCTCCGTCCCCGGCGGCGTCACCGCGATCGTTCGGAAGAAGATCCAGCGCTGGTGCCGCCCCGCGAGCGACCCGAACGCGATCGCGTACTCTGCCGGCTCGCTCGACGAATGCCGGGCGCAGCTCGAAAAAAACGTGCTGCCCGTCGGCACCCAGCCCGGCGAAAACGGCGAGCCCGACATCTACTGGTTTGCTCTCGGCAAGCACGTCTTCACCGTGCGGGAAGCGTTTTCGTCCGCTGGCGCTCCCGCGAGACAGGTCGCCGCGAGAACGACTCCCCACTCCAACTGGGACGAGCGGATCTGGTACGCCCGCATCGAGCTCGGGACGGGTTACCTCAACACCTCGAGAGTTTCGACCGAAGGCGGCTCGTTCCATTTTCGACCGCAGTTCGGGCTGAAAGTGAACAACGACCTGGCGTTCGGCGTCGCCACCGCCAATCACGTCGGATTCGCCAACGAAATCCCGCTTCTCTACGAGATCGGTCTCGCGACCTCGTACTACCCCATCCCCGAGGCCGGACTTCGTCTGGAGGGCGCGGTCAGCGCCTCGTTTCTCAAGTTCGCCGACCGCGAGTACGGAGACGCAGGTCCGCTCTTCAGCGCCGCCATCGGCTACGACGACGGCGCGCGGAAGAAGAACAACACCGGAAAATGGAGCGGAGCCGGACTCAGCGTACGCGGGTTTTACGCGACGTTTCCCGGGGACGACGACGCGACGTCGGTCGCGCTGTATCTGAGCTGGTACTCGTGGTGAGCGGCAAGGGATCGGAGCGGCGGAGGGTGAAGAGTGGAGGGTGGAAGTGAAGAGTGGAGGGTGGAAGTGAAAGGGGATGGGATCGGAGGGGAGGGGTTTGTCGGCGACCAATGTTGACGGGGCGCAAGCTTCGCTTGCGGCATAGACATTTCGGATCCGGATCCTTCACTCTTCACTCTTCACTCTTCACTCTTCACCCTCCGGCCCTTCACTCTTCACTTTTCACTCTTCACTCTTCTTCTCCGGCGAGCATCGCTCAAACTCTGCGATTGGCTTGGTGGGTTGATGCGCGAACAGTCGCCCCGATCCCTCGAGCACGAGGGAAACCGGCATGCCCGGCGCCTTCTCGAATTGGAATTGCTCGTAGGTACGCACGCCGGGTGTCGTGCGCACCCGATAGAACTCTCGAGTCCCCGCGCGGGATACGATCGTCCCATCGGCGAAGATTTCGAGCTCCGCGGCGCGCGCCTCTCCCAAGGTCTCGCGACGGACACGTTCCCGCTCCCCCGGGGCAGCTGGTGCGACGAACGCCCGTTCGATGAACTCGATGAGCTCATCCGTCACCTGCAGACGATAGCGGCCGACCAGTTCAGAAAAATGGAACGCCATAGCTCACGTCCTCGGAAGGAGAACGCGCGAGAACGGCCGGCGTGACAGCGGCGTCCAGTCGCGGGCAGAGGCGTCGGAAAGCGCGAATCGCGAGCTAGCAACGAAATAGGCATGAGTAAGGTGTGGGTGCCGACGCTGCGCTAGGAGTGGTAAGCTCCACCCGAGGTGGAGTGAAGTGAAGCGCACCGCGAGCGTTGCCGTGATCATCGCGACCGCGCTCGCCTGCGCGCGCAGCGGGCTCGAGCTCGGCGATGCCGCCGGCGAGGGCGACGACGCCCGAGCGCGCGGCGGCACTCCGTCGACCGGCGACGATGACGTCGGCGGTAGCAGCACTGGCGGAACCGTGCCGACAGGCGGCACCGGCGGAACCTCGACCGGTGGAAGCGGCGGCTCGCTTCCGCCGCTCGATCCCGGTGGACCCATCCCGAACTGCGCTGCCGACTCGCCCGTCACGGTGTTCCCCAAAGACAACCGCTGGCTCTTTCTGAGAGGCCGCCCGAACGCGGAAGCCGAGGAGGGCAACTACCTCATCGAGCTCACGCCCGAGGGCCCGCGAGGTCTCACGTTTCTGGATGACGGAAGCGAGTTCTGGGATTGGTCGTCCGACGGGCGATTCTTCGTTCTTCAGGGCGCCGTCCGCCCGTACCCGTACGAGGTCTTCGACATGGCGCAAGGCACTCCCGTTCGCGTGGACGTGCCGTCGCGAAGCGGCTTCCTCGAGCTATCCCACGGCGCACGCTACGCGCTCGATCCCGATCCGTCGTCCGCTCTCCCTTCGCAGCTCTTCATCGTCGATCCAAGAGCGGCCACGGAGCGCGCCATCGAGCTCCCGGAGCGCCACCTCATGATCGACTCGTGGTCCCCGAACGACCGCTACCTCGCGCTCGCTGATTCGGGCGGCCTCGTTCTCGTCGACACGGCCGGCCCCGAGCTCGCGCTCGCCACCATCCACGATAGCCACGCGTCCGACGTGCGTTGGTCCGCCGACGGCCGTTACCTCGCTTTCCAGTCCGTGTCGTCGAGAGGCTCGATCGGGAAGCTCTACGTGTACGACACGGAGGGGCGGCACCTCGATCTCCTGCAAACCGGTTGGCGGCCGACCTTCTTCTACGGGTGGGCCGGCAACTCGATGCTCGTCGTGCAAGAGGGCGGGGGTTTCATCGCGACCATCGACGTCACGCGACGACCGCTCGAATCCGTGGTGCTGGCGGATGCTGGTCGCACCGAGCTCAACGCCGCCATTTCACCCGGCAACCAGTGTCTCGTCTACGAAGGCTACTGCGAAGCCCCCGACGAAGAGGGCATTTGCGTCGTCGCGCTGCCCCCGAATCCACTCGCGCCCCCCGTGCTCATTCACCGCCTCGACGGCAACCCATGGTCCAAAACCTGGGCCGGCACCGGCGACCAACTGCTCGTCCATTTCGACGCCACCCCCTGGCTCATCAACGTCGCCCTCGACGGCGGCGACTTCACGCGTCAACCCGTCACCGACGGAAGCGTCAGCACCCCCGTCCAAACCCTCCCCGGATGGAACCCGAACGGACGCAGTGATTGGCTCGCCTACTTCGCGTCACCGAATCGTGCGCGCCTCTGGCGGCGACCGACGGGTATGACGTTCGACGTGCCCTTGAATGGCGACTATCCGTCGCGATGGGCGTGGTCGGCGGACGGGAGGTACTTCGTCGTGCACGGAGTGCCGAGCTCCGGAGACGGAGCGTACTACGTGCAAGAGGTGTTCGAGGGAAGGACGGGCAGGACGTGGCGGATTTCGGAGCTCCTGCCATCCGAGGGTGGCGAATCGTTGTGGCCGCACTTCATCCAGCCGTAGCGCTCCGGAGGTGAAGGGGGGCTTGAAGAAGGGCGGTCCGTGATACTCTGCGCGCGTGCGTGGGCGACTTGGTTTAGCGTTCGTGATCCTCCCCGTTGCGTGCTGCATCGTCCCGGCTTGTGGCGATGGCGAGAGCGATGACGGAGGCAGTAGCGGCGAGGCCGGACAAGGCGGAACGGGCAACGCGAGTGGAACTGCGTCGGGGGGTAGCTCGACGGGCGGCAGCGCGGGAACCGCGGGAGCATCCGGAAGCGGGCGCGGCGGAACCGCAGGCTCGACGAACGGAGGGTCCGGAGGCACTCCCGACACCGGAGGCGAAGGCGGCAGCGTCGACGGCGGTGGCGAGGGCGGGATGGACGATCCCGGAGGTACGGCCGGCGTTGGTGGAGCCGCAGGTGCGGCAATGGCCGGCGCCGGTGGAGTCGGCGGCTCGCCGAGCGCGGGTGCGGGGGGAATCGCAGGCGCAGCAACGGCCGGCGTTGGTGGCGTTGCAGGTGCGGGAATCGCCGGCGCCGGTGGCGTCGCAGGCTCGGCAGTTGCCGGCACCGGTGGCATCGCGGGTGCGGGAATGGCCGGTACCGGTGGAGTCGCAGGTGCGGGAATGGCCGGCACGGGTGGCACGTCCGGCAGCGTCGCTTCGGTCTCGTTCCTTTCTCCAACGCTCGAAGTCTTCGCCTCGGGCGGCACCGCCATCATCCACGTCGCGCTCGATCGCGTCGCGCCGCCCGGCGACATGATGGTCCCACTCACCTCCTCGAACCCCGCGCTCCTCGTGCCGCCCGTCTTGGTGTTTCCACAGGGCACGTCCGCTCTCAGCGTCCGCGTGCGGGCGAATGGAACGGGAAACGGAAGCGCGACGCTCCAGGCGTCGGCCGCCAACACCGCGCAGATGACGATTCAGCTCGTCGCCGTCGCCGCGCCGCCCCTGCTCAACGAGCTCACCGTCAACGAAGTGCTGCTCGACGTCCCAGTGGCGGGGGGCGACGCCAACTGCGACGGCGTCACCGACTCGTCGCAAGACGAGTTCATCGAGCTCGCGAACGGCACCGCGAAACCTATGCGGCTCACCGGCGTGAGGCTTTGGGACGCCGCGGCGATGGCCTCAGGCACACCGCGCTTCACGTTCCCAGACTTCGTGCTCGGACCCCGCGAGGCGGTCGTCATCTTCGGCGGCGGAGGGACCCGGACGAACACCACGAGCCCGTGGTGCTCACGAACGACGGCGACGACCATCGCCGACGTTCGGGCCTTCACCACGAACGGCCTCAACCTGGGCAACACGGGAGACACCCTTCACATCACCGACGAGCTCGGAAGCGCGCTCATCACGCCCGTCGCGCTACCCGTCGCTTCCGACCAATCCGTGACTCGCAGCCCCGACTTCGGAATTCAGCCGCTCGTCGCGCACACGCAGGCCACGGGAGCGGCAACGGACCGGATCTTCTCGCCGGGAACGCTGCTCACAGGGCGGCTCTTCGCGGATGTGAGCGTGCCTTAGGCGGCTTCCTCGGCGCAGACGGCACGTTCCGGACGGGGCGAGACGTCACAGGGCAATCAGCGAGACGGAGGAGGCGACCAAGCAGCGCCGGCGCTAGCTTGTGAGTGATGCCGCGCAACCGCGACGCGCAGCCGATGGACGTCCGAGTCGGGCTTTGCGGCTTTACGATTTCGATGAAGACCTACGCGCTTCACTTTCCGGTCGTCGAGGTGCAGAACACATTTTACGA
>DASUTR010000255.1:0-7939 GCA_036374535.1 Polyangiaceae bacterium | reverse complement strand
CCGAACGCCTTGAACATCGCGGCGCTCTCGAGCACGAGCAGCGACGTATAGCGGCTCGCGACGTTGAAACGGCTCGAAAGGGCGATCGCGGCCCGTTTCGCTTCGGCCGTCCCTTCGCGCTCGAGGTCGGCGATGCGAGCGGCGGCGTACAGGCGCGGCACGAACGCGTTGCCGCGCGTCTCGCTCGCGACGAGCTTGACGGGGTAACGACGCTCGAAAGGTCTCGCACCGACCATGCCGCGAAGGACGACGTCGCCCGAGAGCTCGAGGTTATCCATGCGCGCGAGCACCACGGCTTCGCCGCCCGCCGGCACGGCGTCGAGCTTCCGCGGCGCGATCGCGCGCAATCCCTCGGGCAACGTGATCTCCACGTTGCTGAGCGCCTGCCCGTACGTCGCGGCGAGCACGGCGTACGCGGTCTCCGCGACGCTGCGTCCCGGTGAGTACGGCAGGACAACCCCGCCGCCGCCGCGCGCGACGGCGGCGAGCGTCGCCGCGTCGGATTCGAGACCCACGGCGACGGTCGTCACGCTCTCGCGCGAACGATCCACGCTGCGCAGTACGGCGCGTTCGACGGTGCCCGCGCGAACCTCGCCGACGGTCGGCGCGCCGTCGCCGAGGTAGACGACCCGGAGCGAGCGGGCGTCGCCCTGGCGTTTCGAGCGCTCGAGCTCGCGGAGCGCGCTCCGCACGGCACCGACGAGATCGGACCCTCCCTCGGGTGAAATCCCCGCGAGGAAGCGCTCGACGCTCTCCGCCGCGCCGGTACCCGGCGCGACGAGACCGCCGGGCAGCGCCCGGCACGTGACGTCGCAAGCGAGCACGGTGACGCGATCGCTCTCGTCGAGCTCGCGCGCCAGTCGCACGGCGAGGTCGCTCGCCCGCCGGTAGCTCTCACCGAGCATGGAACGGCTCGCATCGACGACGAGCGCAACGGCCCGGTGCGTCTCGCGCTCGGCGCGCGGCAGCTTCGGACGCAGCGCGAACGCCACGTACGGCGAGCGATCTTCGGCTTCCGACGGCCGCGGCTGCGACGCCTTGGCTCCCCCGGCCGTCGGGGCGTCCACCGCGAGCTTGCCGCTCGCCTCGTGATACGAAAACGACGTGAGCTCCGCGGCGTCGCCGGGCAGGGCGTACTCGAGCACGAGATCGCCGCTCGGCACGAACGCGCGCGCCGACATGCCGAGGCTCGTCGCGTCCGTGCTCTTTCGGCGTCCGAGCGTGTAGCCCACCGGCCGCACGCCCGTGCGCGCGTCGTTGCCGCGCACCTCGACGTCGATGTCGAAGCGATCGACGCGGAGCGTTCCGCCCGGATCGTACGCGAGCGGGTAGGTGTAACGCCGCGTGTTACCGGAGGGTTTGACGACCTCGGTGTACGCGAGCACGACGCGGCGCGAGCCGCGCTTCGGAATGGGAAAGATGCGAAGCTCGAAGCGCCCGCCGCGCTGCCACTCGAGCAGCGCCGGATCGCGCCAGGGCCCCGGCACCCAGACGATCTCTTCGAGTGGACGGCGCGCCTTGGGCGCGGAGTTCACGATGGCGCCCCGCCAGATCCCGGCGGCGCGCTCGCGATCCAGGAACGCGCCTTCCTCGAGCTTGCCGTCCACCTCGAGGGCGAGTCGTTCGATCTGCGCGTCCGGCGGCAACGGGAAACGGTAAATGCCTTCCAGCACCTCGTCCGTGTGGTTCTCGAACACCTCCTCGATCTCGGTGCGCGCCACGGTGCCGGCGATGCGCACGCGCACGGAGTGCGCGGCGAGCGTCACGGCGCCGCTCCGTTCGCCGTCCTGGCCCGGCTTCTTCGCCTTGAGCTCGCCGAGCCCGCGCGGCCCGTTGCTCGGCTCGGTCGCTTCGAACGTCTCGTCGCTCCACGCGAGCGCCTCGCCGAACGTCTCGGAAAAGCTCACGAAGGGCGGCGCGCCCGGGGCGAGCCGCGCCGACTCGCCGGCGCTCACGCGCACGCTGCGCTTCTCGCCGTCAGACAGCGTGACGCTGCCGCGCGCGACGTCGACGGACGCGTTCGAGTCGTCGGCGCGCAGCGCGAACTTCGTGCCGTGCACGGCGAGCGTCCCTCGCGGCAGCTCGATGCGAGCTTCGTCGGCGGCACGCGTGACGTCGGCCGCGAGGGCGCCGCGCAAGAGGCGTGCCCGGCGCCCGGCTTCGAGCAGCACGAGCTCGGTCGAGCGCTCGAGCGTGACGCGCGTGCCGTCCGCCAAGCGAACGCGCGCCCGCGTGCGCTCGTCCGTCGAGAGCCGCGCTCCGCTCGGAAACTCGGCGCCCTGCGCGAGCGCTCGACAATCGTTGCCTCGCGCGTTGCACGCCTTTACGCCCTCGCCGCCGTTCGCGACGGCGACGCGTTCGACGATGCCGCGCCACGCTCCTTCCGCTCCGGCGCGCGGCTCGCTCGCGCCCTCGCCGTCGCTCGAGCCGGTCCCTCGAATCACGAGGACGAGAGCAGCCGCTGCGAGAAGGCCGGCTGCGACCCAGCGGGTCTTCCTCGCGCTCGCGTCGGGCGCGTCGCGCTGCGCCGCTTTCGTCGGGCGAGTTCGCGCGGCGGGAGCCGGGACCTCGTTCGATTCGGCGGCGTCGGGCTCGGCGAGAGCGAGTTCCAGCCTTGCTTCGAGGTTTTCGGGCTCCCGATAGTCGGCGCCGGCGTCACGCAGAACGGCGAGCGCGCGCTCGGCTTCGTGGCGCGCATCGCGGCAGGCGTCGCAGCTCGCGACGTGCTCGTACAGCCGCTCGTCCGCCGAGCCGTCCAGGAGCTCGGCCAGACGTTCGGCGACTTCCGCGCACTCTTTGGACGTGGGATCGGTCATGGTCATTCCTTCACGAATTCGCGCAGGCGCGCGAGCGCCCGCGACACGCGCTTGCGCGCCGTCGCCTCGTCGACGCCACAAGCCTCGCCGACTTCGCGGTAGCTCAGTCCCGCTTCGTAGCGAAGCAACAGCGCTTCGCGCTCCGTCGGTCGCACGCGCGCGAGCAGCGCCCGCGCGGTTTCGGCGCGGCGACGGGCGTCGACGAGGCCGTCGGCGAGCTCGTGCGATTCGGTCGCGTCGCCGGCCGCCGCGCGCCGTTCGAGCCGGGGCTCCGTCGCGCGGCGCTCGAGCACGCGCGCGCAGCGGCGGCGTGCGATCGAGAAGAGCCAGGCTCGGAGCGAGCCATCGCCGCGAAAGGTCGAGAACGAAGCGTGCGCCGAGAGCAACGTGTCCTGGAGCGCATCGTCGGCCTCGCTCGCGGACCCGAGGAGCGCCATGCAGAGCCGACCGACCGAGCGGCCGTGGTGGCGCGCGCACAGGCGGAGCGCCTCGCGGTGGTCCCCGCGCCGAACGGCGTCGACGATGCCGGCGTCGGGGTCCTGCTGCGACCCGAGCGAAGCCGATGATTTTTGCGAAGAAACGCTGGTCGAGGGCAAGCAGTCCAATTTCCGCTCCGAGCCGTCCGAGCCCATGTGCCTCCGAGTCCGAATTTCGTGACCGGCGGGGCGAACCCCGTCTTCGTCGAGTGCCGATCGGACGGTCCAGAATAGAACGGCGCGAGCGCTCGGGTCTTTCACCTTGTCGGGTGGGAGGCGTGACTACATCGCGAAGCGGGCAAATACTTCGTCGATGCCCGAGCTTCCCGACGTGACCGTGTACGTGGAACGCCTGCGCGCCATCGTGGGCGATAGGGTCATCGAGGGCATTCGTCTCGGCAGTCCGTTCTTGGTCCGTTCTTTCGAGCCGCCGCTCGACGTAGCGAAGGAGAAGCGCGTCACGGGGGTGCGGCGCATGGGCAAGCGCGTCGTGTTCGAGCTCGAGGACGAGCTCTTTCTCGTCTTGCATCTGATGATCGCCGGGCGCCTGCACTTTCGCGAGCGCGGCGCGAAGCTCGCGAAAAAGTTCGGGCTGCTCGCGCTCGACTTCGCGCACGGTTCGCTCGTGCTCACCGAAGCCGGCTCGAAACGACGCGCGAGCCTGTACGTCGTTCGCGGCGAGCGCTCGCTCGCGGAGTTCGATCGGGGCGGCCTCGAGCCCATCGGCTCCTCACTGGCCGACTTCGAGCAGGCGCTTCGCAGCGAGAGCCACACGATCAAACGCGCGCTCACCGATCCGACCTTGTTCAGCGGTATCGGCAACGCGTACTCCGACGAAATCCTGCATCGCGCGCGCCTGTCGCCCATGAAGCTCACCGGCGCGCTCGAGCGGGGCGAGCTCGAGCGCCTGCACGCCGCGTGCATCGAAGTTCTCGTCGAATGGACCGAGCGGCTGCGCGCCGAGGCGGGGGAGGGGTTCCCGGAAAAGGTCACGGCGTTTCGCGCGGAAATGGCCGTCCACGGTCGCTACGGAAAGCCGTGCCCCGTGTGCGGCTCGCCCGTGCAGCGCATCGTGCACGCTTCGAACGAGATCAACTACTGCCCGCGCTGCCAGACCGGCGGGCGCCTGCTCGCCGACCGCGCGCTTTCGCGCTTGTTGAAGCGGGATTTTCCGCGCACGCTCGAGGAGCTCGAGGAGCACAAGCGCCAGCGTTCGGAGTAGACTCGGCGCCGTTCATGGCGGCCGGTCCCAGCGCATCCCTGCCACCCACGGCCTCGCTCTCGGGGAGCGGGTCGCTCCCGCCCGGCCCCATCGTCGTCGCGGATTTCGACTTCGCGAACAAGCTCGAGCGAGTCTGCACGTTCGAAGAGGCGTGCGCGGCGATGGACGCGGGTCGCTTCGTCTGGATCGACATCGACGCGACCGACCCCGCCGACGCGCTGCGCGTGTTCGAAAGACTCCAAGTCGTCGACCCGCAGACGATCGAGAGCGCGCTCAAGAACGAGCCGTCGACCCAGCACGCCCGCTTCGACGACTACATTCATCTCGTCGTCTCGGGCTGTCGCCAGCGCGGCGGGAAGTTCGACCTCGAGCGCGTCGATGCGATCATCGCCGATCGCTTCTTCGTCACCATCCACAAAGGCCCGGTCGCGTTCCTGACCGCCGTCCGGCGCGACTACCGTTCGGATTTCGTACGCTTCGCGCGCAGCCCGAGCTTTCTCGTGTACGAGCTCTGGGACCACCTCATCGACAACTACTTGTCGGTGCAGAAGGTGATGGAGGAGCGCGTCGAGCAACTCCAGAAGGATCTCAGCGCGGGCACGGTCGACGACGCGGTCTTCGCCCGCATCTCCGAGCTCGGCGCCGATCTCCTGCATTTTCGCAAGGTGCTCTTGCCCGCGCGCGCCGTGCTCACCGATCTCTCGAGCCGGCGGAGCCTGTTCATCAGCGAGGCGACTCAGCCTTTCCTCGCGAACATGGTCGGAACGCTCGAGCACGTCCTGCAGGATCTGCTGGTCGATCGCGACATTTTGTCGGAGTCGCTGAACCTCTACATGTCGGTCGTGAGCCACCGCACGAACAAGGTCATGAACCGCCTGACGGTGGTGAGCGTCGTCTTCCTTCCGCTCACCTTTCTCTGCGGCGTCTACGGGATGAACTTCGACGTTTTGCCGGAGCTCCACTGGCCGCGCGGCTACCTCTACTTCTGGCTCGCGGTGCTCGGCATCGCCGGGACGCTCGTCGGGCTCATGCGACGCGCGCGGCTCTTGTAACGCTCGTCGCTTCAGCCGATCTTGATCTCGAGGCCTTCGCGCGCTCCGAACACGATGCAGCCGCTCGCCGCCCGCTCGAGACGCTGGCTCGCGAGGAGCACCTTGTCGTCGACGAGCTCGTCGGAATGCATCGGGTCGTGATGGAAAATCGCGCACTGCTTCACGCGCGCTTGGCGCGCGAGATCGGCGACGGTGTTGGCGCGCGCGTGACCCCAGCCGACCTTCTTCGGATACTCCTCTTCCGTATATTGCCCGTCGGCGATCAATAGATCCGCGTCGGCGACGAACGCCACGAGCTCCTCGGGCAGGCGGCGCAGCGCTTCGGGGTCGCGGTCGCTCGCCTCGCGGTTCTGGATCGAGACGTCGAGCTCGCTGTCGGTCGCGTACACCACTTTCCGTCCGCCCGTCTCGAACGAGTAGGCGAAGCTTCGCCCCGGGTGCGTCTGCTCGAGACAGCGCACCGTCATCGGGCCGATCGAGACGCGGCTCGCTTCGAAGTGGCGCCCGAGAATACGAGCGCCGAGGTCGGCGAACGTCACGGGGAAGTATTCCGAGCGCATCTGTCCGTGAAGCAGCCGTTGCACCCGGTCTTCGCCTGCCGCGACTTCGTACACGTAGAGATCGCTCGACGGAGCGTACGCCGGCACGAAGAAGGGAAAGCCCTGGATGTGGTCCCAGTGCATGTGGCTGAAGAACAGGTGCGCTTCGAGGCGCGGGTTGCCGCGCGCAACGAGGTCGAGCCCGAGCTCGCGCAAGCCGGTTCCCCCGTCGCAGACGAACAGGAGGTCGCCGAGTCGTATTTCCACGCAGGACGTGTTGCCGCCGTAGCGCCGCGTCTTGTGGCCCGGCGTCGGAATGGAGCCCCGCGTGCCCCAGAAGCGAACGAACATCGGCTCGGTCATCGCCCCGCCTCGTGAAAGACGAGCACGACGTCGCCGATTTGCAGCGTGTCGCCGTCGTGGAGCACGGCCGAATGCGCTTTGACGCCGTTCACGTACACGCCGTTCGAGCTGTCGAGATCGTAGACGCGATGCTCCGGGCCTTCGCGCCGGATGGCGACGTGTCGCCGGGAGAGCAGCGCGCTCTCGATGTGCAGCGTCGCCTGGGTGCTGCGTCCGACCACGGTCTCGCCGGGTCCGAGCGAGAACTCACGCGGAGCTCCCGGGCCGCGCAGCTGCTCGAGCCACGGCGTTCGGTGCCGGCGACCGACCGAGACGATCGAGACATCTCCCGCCACGGTCGAATCGAGCTCGTTCTCGTCGTCGCCGGAGTTCGACACCGGCGCGGATTTTATCCGAAGGGCGCGCGTTCTGGTAGACTGGCGTCGCGCCCTCGGGCGGCGCGCGGAGAAGCCTCATGTTTCGGCGCATCCTGGTTCCGGTCGATTACTCCGAACACTCGAGAGAAAGCGTGCGCGCGGCTGCCGAGCTCGGAAAGCAGCTCGGCGCGAGCGTCGACATCGTGCACGTTTGGGATCGTCCGGCGTACGCCGGCGAAGGTGTCATGGTCCGTCGCCCCGGCGAGGAGCATCGCTCCCTTTCCGATCTCATCCGTGAAAACGCCGAGAGCGAGATGAAGGATTTTCTCGCCAAGCTCGAGCTCCCGGAGGGGGTGCCGGTGACCCACCGCATGTGTTCCGGCGAGCCGGCGCAGCGCCTGGTCGAAGAAGCGCGGACGGGCGGCTACGATCTCATCGTGGTCGGCACGCACGGTCGAGCGGGGGTCCTGCACCTGCTCCTGGGATCCACGGCGGAAAGGCTGATTCGACTCTCACCCGTACCGGTGTTGGTCGTCCCGCCGAAAGACCGCTGAACGGACACACCCCGGGGAACACGCCCGGAACGGGTGGTCCGTGCTTGATTGCGGGAAGGCCGCCCGCTTATTCTCCCGGTCCCGGTGAAGCAAGCCGTCCCCGAGCACTGCCTGTCCCGCTACCTCGTGCGGGTTCGTTTCGGTGAGACCGATCTCATGGGGATCGTCCATCACGGCACCTACATCAGCTACTTCGAGGTGGGGCGGGTCGAGTACATGCGCCGGCGCGGGCTCGACTACCACTCGTGGACCGAGCTCGGCATTCATCTGCCGGTCGTCGAAGCGTACGTTCGCTACCGGAAGACGGCGCGTTTCGACGAGCTTCTTTGCGTCGAGACGCGGCTCAGCGAGCTTGCCCGCGTGCGCGTGCGCTTCGACTATCGCCTACTCCGCGCGCCGGAGGGACGTGACCCGAACGAGCTCAACGGGGACGCCGAGATCGTGGCGGAGGGCCACACCTTGCTCGCTTGTGTGGACCGCAATCACGTGCCGCGGCGCGTCCCACCCGAAGCGGAGGCCATATTGCTCGGTCCCGAGCTCGAGCACCCGGGGCAGCTTGGC